>NZ_JBEZZB010000107.1:0-36611 GCF_040638955.1 Actinoplanes sp. NPDC024001 | reverse complement strand
GCCTCGTCCCAACCCTGCACCTGCTCAACCGTGACCACGTCCGGGAAACGATCCAGAACTACTCGAAGTAGTGATCCGCCGTAGCAGTACTAAGCCCGATCCCGGTGCACCACACCGCCGCACCCGCCACCCCAGAGGCGCCACAAGGCCGTCCCGGGCTCCCCCGGCGGCCACCCCCGCCCGGCCGTAGCCGATCAAGGTCACCCGCTGCTCATTCCCGCCACAAGCTACGGCCCCAGCCAGCCGAGGCCGCCCGGCTGGCGCGCGGACACCTCGCCGCTGGCGTATTTGGTGCATGACAGCCGGCTGGGGCTGGGGTCACGCGCGATGAGGCACTGCTGGGGGCGGGCCGGCCGGGCTGGGGCAGGGCCTCGGCGGTCAGCCGTGCCGGTGGTGCTTCTTCACGAACGTGTAGCCCGGCGCCAGCGTGTCCTCGTCGATCTGGGCGTTCTCGACCGCCCGCCGATGGGCGGCCAGCTGCTTCTCCGACGGCTGGGCGCCCGGTGGCAGCTTGCGGATGAAACCGTTCACCCAGTGCTCGCGGCGGTCAGCGCCGTCCCCGGTCGGGGCCGGCTCGACCAGCGGCGCGTAGAACAGCATGTCGGCCGGCTCCTCGCCGTCGACCGCCGGATAGGACGGCTGCCCCTCGGGATCCACGCTGCCGGGGACGCGCGTCACGTACCCCTCGCGGATCAGCTGGTCCACCGCATTGCGGAACAGGAACGTGCCGCGCGCGCCCCGGCCTAGGCCGCAGCGGGCGGCGACGCCCGCCTCGGTGAAGACGGCGGAGCCGTCGTCGAAGACGCGGCCGAGCCGGCGCACCACGCCGAGCACCTGGCCGTGGTTCGACTTGCCGGGGTCGAATTCGCGGGTGACCACTGCCGGGTCGTACTCGTGGAAGTAGTCGACGCCGTCGACGCGCATCGGGTCCTCGGCCGGGGTGGTGCGCAGGCCGAGTTCGTCCTTCGCCGGCCGCCACGCCATGGTGACCAGCACGCCGGGGTGCAGGTCCGCCGGCCAGCTCACACTCAGCTGCCAGCCGACCTCCTGCCGCAGGGCCGCCTCGAAGACCTCCCGGGCGCCGCTGTGCTCGAGCACCACAGTGACGGTCTCCCGGCCGGCGAGGGCGGCGGCGATCTCCTCGGGCACGGGGCAGACGGCGTCGTCCAGGTCGGCTCGCCGCAGCGCGATCCGGCGCGTCACCGTCCTCACCTCGCACCTCCGTCGTTCAGGCGTGCAGCGAAGATACCTCGGCGTGCGAGCGCAGCAGTGAGGCGATCGCCTCCGGCTCGGCGGGGCGGCCGAACAGGTAGCCCTGGCCGTATTCGCAGCCGAGCCGGTGCAGCATCTCCTGCTGGTCATCGGTTTCGATGCCCTCGGCGACGGTTTTCAAGCTCAGCGCGCGGCTCAGCGTCACGACCGCGTCGACGAGCGCCTTGTCACCGGCGTCGGTGGCGACCTCGGTGATGAACGCGCGGTCGATCTTGATGACGTCGACCGGGAGCCGCTTCAGGTAGTTCAGTGACGAGTAGCCCGTACCGAAGTCGTCGATGGCCAGGTGGACGCCGAGCCGGCGCAGGGCGTGAAGGGTCTCCGCGGCGGCGTCGATGTCCTGCAGCAGCATCGACTCGGTGAGTTCCAGGGTGAGCAGGCCGGCTTCGACGCCGGAGCGTTCGATCGCGTCCCGGACGTCGTCGACCAGGCCGGCGTTCTGGAACTGCCGGGCGGACAGGTTGACGTTCATGGTGAGCCCGGCGGCGACCCCGTCGGCCTGCCAGCGGGCCAGCTGGTGGCACGCCTCCTGCAGCACCCACCGGCCGAGCGGCACGATCAGGCCGGTCTCCTCGGCGTTGTCGATGAAGTGGTTCGGGGCGAGCAGGCCGCGTTCCGGGTGCTGCCAGCGGACCAGCGCCTCGACACCGATGACCCGCTGGTGCGGCAGGTCGACGACCGGCTGGTAGTGCACGACGAACTGCTCCTCGGCGAGCGCCGTCTCGATCTCCATCCGCTGCCGGGCCTCGTTGATCAGCGAGGCGTACATGGCCTCGTCGAACACCGCGCAGGCGTTGCGGCCCTGCCGTTTCGCCGCGTACATGGCCAGGTCGGCGTTGCGCAGCAGCTCCTCGGCGGTGATGCCGCCACCGGAGCCGGCCACCCCGATGCTGGCGGTGCAGCGGATGTCGCGCCCGCCCAGTTCGATCGGGCGGCGCAGTTCGTGCAGCAGCCGTTCGGCGGTGGCCGCCGCGTCCCGGTCGTCGAGGCTCTCGATGAGCACCGCGAACTCGTCGCCGCCGAGGCGGGCCAGGGTGTCGCCGGGGCGCACCCCGGTACGCAGCCGCCCGGCCACCGTGGTGAGCAGGTCGTCGCCGGCGCTGTGGCCGAGGTTGTCGTTGACGTCCTTGAAGTCGTCCAGGTCGATCAGCAGCAGGGTGACGTCGGCGTCGCGGCGCGCGGTGGCGTGTTCCAGCCGGTCGCGGAAGAGCGCCCGGTTGGACAGCCCGGTCAGCGGGTCGGTGAACGCCTGCCGGCTGAGCTGCTCCTCGAGCGCCTTGCGGGTGCCCACGTCGCGGATGCTGATCACGACGGCGTGCAGGTCGGGGTCGTCCAGGCAGTTGGTGCCGATCGCGTCGAGCACCGCCCACGATCCGTCGGCCCGGCGCAGCCGCGCCTCGGTCTCGTCGGTGGAGCCCGGCGCCGACGCGCGCAGCGCGGCCATCCAGGTACGCAGCCGCGGCATGTCCTCCGGGTGCACCAGCCCACCGAGCAGTTCCCCGGTGACCGTGGCCGGCGGGTGGCCCAGCACGTGCTGCGTCGACGGGCTGGCGTAGCTGACCTGCCCGTCCCGGCTGATCGCGATGATCGCCTCGGGCGAGTTCTGCAGCAGCGCCCCGGTGCGCCGTTCGGCCGCGCGGCGCCGCTCGTCCATGTGTCGCCGGTTGTGCGCGATGACCGCGCTGACCGCCACCACGAAGACCATCACCAGGGCGAGCCCGGCCACCAGCACGGTGCTGAGGCCGGCGTGGGTGGGCAGCAGCGCGAAGTAGCCGCCGAGCGAGACCGCGCCGAGCCCGACGACCATCGACGGCGGGAAGAGCGCGCCGGCGGTCACCACCATCAGCATCACGCAGGGCAGGTAGAGGACGGCGCCGTAGAGGTCGACGTGGGCGAAGAAGCAGAGCACCGGGATCTGCACCAGCCACCAGCCGAACAGCCCGGTCCGGACCCGGGCGCTGCGCACCAGCCGCCGCCACGGCAGCAGCCAGATCACCGACTGGGCCAGGCCGGCGGCGCCGATCGGCCAGGCCCACCACTGCTGGCCGTCGGCCCAGTTGATCGACACGTGGACGGCGGCGAGCAGCATGAGCGCGACCGCGATCAGCACACCCATCCGGATCTGGCGCACCCAGAACTCGGCCTCGTGGTCGTCGATCCCGGGCATGCGCACGACCTCACGTTCGGCACCCGGGCCGCTTTGTTGAGCCCGGTCCGCCGCCGGGCCGCCTCCGCCAGCGCCCGATGCCGGTCGAGTGGCTGCCCCGGCGGCCTGGCACACCCGCGGACCCAGACGCCGTGGTGGTCCCGCTGCACATAGCGGAAGCACTCGCCGGCCCGCACCGTCGGCGCGGAGCCGGCTTCCAGAGAGCCGGCCGGCACCGTCGGCCCGGAGCCGGCTTCCAGGAAGCCGGCCGTGACGAAACCGGCCAGCAGAAAGCCGGCCGTCAGAAACAGGGCCGTCAAGGCCCGTGCGGTCGCGTTCACCGTCTCACTCCCCCGTGCTGCGGTGCGGCCGTTCCACCGCCGACGGTGCCGCAGACCACTCGGGAAAACCTCGGGGCCCTCACCGCGGGAGCGCATCGAGCGGCGTTTATGGTGGCGGCTGGAGGGGAGGCCACGCGTGGAGTTCCGACTGCTCGGACCGGTCGAGGCGCGCACCGCGGACGGACCGGTCGACATCGGGCAGCCGCGGCAGCGGGCCGTGCTCGCCGCGCTCCTGGTGGACGCCGGGCGCCCGGTGCCGATGGACGTGCTGATCGACCGGGTGTGGGGCGAACGCCCGCCGGCGAAGGCCCGGC
This sequence comes from Actinoplanes sp. NPDC024001, assembly GCF_040638955.1. Lineage (NCBI taxonomy): Bacteria > Bacillati > Actinomycetota > Actinomycetes > Micromonosporales > Micromonosporaceae > Actinoplanes > Actinoplanes sp. NPDC024001. Next base: position 32,538 of record NZ_JBEZZB010000107.1, on the reverse strand, counting down.
ACGCCGTGCAGGCGTACGTCTCCGCGCTGCGCCGCGCCCTCAGCGACGGCCCGGTGGAGCTGACCCGCGCCGGCGGCGGCTACCGGATCGACGTGCCGGCCGACCTGGTCGACCTGCGCCGCTTCGAACGGCTGGCGTCCCGCGACGAGCCGGAGCCGCTGGAGCAGGCGCTCGGCCTGTGGCGGGGCAGCCCGGTGGCGGACCTGCCCGGCCCGTGGGCGCAGCGGCTGCGCCGGCAGTGGCACGGCCGCCGGATCGAGGTGGCCCTGGCCTGGGCCCGCGCCGCGTCGGCGGCCGGGGCAGCCGGGCTGACCCTGCACCCGCTGAGCGCCCTCTGCGAGGAGTACCCGCTGGTGGAGCCGCTGGCCGCGGCGCTGATCCGGGCGCTGCACGAGTGCGGCCGGGCCAGTGAGGCGCTGGACCGGTACGCGATGATGCGCCGCCTGCTCGCCGAGGAGCTGGGCGCCGACCCGGGCCGGGAGCTGCGCGGCGCCTATCAGACGGTGCTGGCCGCCACGGCCGGCGCCGACGAGGAGCCGGCGGCCGCGGAGCTCGAGTTCCGGCTGCTCGGCCCGGTCGAGGTGCGCTCCGGCGGCGAGGTGCTGCCGCTCGGCGGGACGAAGATCCGCACGCTGCTGGCCGCGCTGCTGCTGCCCGCCGGGCGGGTGGTCGCCACGGACCGGCTGATCGACGTGATCTGGGACGACGACCCGCCGCCGACGGCACGGGCGCTCGTGCAGACGTACGTCTCGGCGCTGCGCCGGGTGCTGCCCGCCGAGATGATCGAGACCAGGCCGCCGGGCTACCTGGCCCGGATCGACCCGGACAGCCTGGACCGGAACCGGTTCGACGCGCTGGTCGCGCGCGGCCGCGCGGCGGCCCGCGAGGGACGCCACGCGGAGGCGTCGGAGCTGCTGCGCGCCGCGGCCGCGCTCTGGCGCGGCCCGGCCCTGAGCGGGGTACGCAGTGCCGCGCTCACCGCCGAGGCCGCCCGGCTGGACCAGCAGCGGCTCACCGTCACCGAGGAGCGGATCAGCGCCGACCTGGCGCTGGGCCACGCCGACGAGCTGTGTGCCGAGCTGTCGGTGCTGGTCGGGCAGCATCCGACCCGGGAGCCGCTGCGGGCGCAGCTGATGACCGCGCTGCACCGGGCCGGCCGGGCGGCGGACGCGCTGGCGGTCTACCGGCAGGGACGCGAGATCCTGGTCGAGGAGCTGGGCATCGAGCCCGGCCCGGAGCTGAGCCGGCTGCACGAGGCGATCCTGCGCGGCACACCCGGGCCACCGGCGCCGGTCACCGCCCGGCCGGTGCCCGCGCAGCTGCCGCCGGACGCGGCCGACTTCACCGGCCGCGACGAGCAGGCCGCCCAGCTGATCCGGCTGCTCGAACACTCCTCGGTGGGGGTGATCGCGGGACCGGGCGGCATCGGCAAGTCGGCCCTGGCGGTGCACGTCGCCCATCGGGTCGCGGCCGCCTATCCGGACGGGGTGCTGCACGTGGACCTGCGCGGCATGTCCGCGTCACCGGCCTCGCCGGCCGAGGTCCTCGGGCGGTTCCTGCGCGCTTTCGACGTCGACCCGAGCGCCATCGAGAGCAGCCTGGACGAGCGGATGAACCAGTACCGCAGCCTGCTCGCCGACCGCCGGGTGCTGGTCGTGCTCGACGACGCCGCCAACGAGCAGCAGGTCCGCCCGCTGCTGCCGGGCAGCCCGCGGTGCGGGGTGCTGATCACCTCCCGCAACCGGCTGCCCGGGCTGGCCGGGGCCCGGCTGCTGGAGCTGGACATGCTCAGCGAGCAGGAGGCGACCACCCTGCTGGCCCGGGTCGTCGGCGACGACCGGGTGGCGGCGGCGCCGGACGCGGCGGCCGCGATCGTCACCTCGTGCGGGCGGCTGCCGTTGGCCGTCCGGATCGCCGGCGCGCGGCTGGCCACCCGCCGGCACTGGTCGGCCGAGCTGCTGGCCCGCCGTCTCGGCGACGAGCGCCGCCGCCTGGACGAGCTGTGGGCCGGCGACCAGCAGGTCCGCGCCACCATCGAGATGAGCCTGCGCGGGCTGGATCCGCGGGCGCGGACCGTGCTGCGCCGGCTCGGGCAGCTCGGCCCGGCCGACTTCCCCTGCTGGGTGGTGGCCGCGCTGCTGGACACCGGCTGGACGACGCCGAGGCGGTCGTCGAGCAGCTGGTCGACGCGCACCTGGTCGACTACACGTACGTCGACCGGGTCGGCCAGATCCGCTACCGGCTGCACGACCTGATCCGCATCTACGCCCGGGAGCAGGCCGAGCTGCACGAGCCGTACGCCGAGCAGGTGGCCGTCACCACCCGGGTCACCGACGGCTGGCTGGCCCGGCTGGAGCGGCTGCGCGGGCACATCGCCGACCGGGTCACCTCCGGCTGCATCCCGCTGTGGCTGCCCGCCCGCGACGTCCCGGCCGGCGAGCCGCACGCGGTGGAGACGCCCGCAAACCCGCGCGGCTGGCTGGACGTGGAGCAGACGTCCCTGGTCCTGGCCGTCGAGCGGGCGGCCGCCCTGGATCTGGACGACACCGCGGTGCGGCTCGCGTCGTTGGTGTGCGCGTCGTCGTACCCGTTGAACAACGTGACCGAGCTGTGGCAGCGGGCGCACGACGCGGCGCTGGGCGCCGCCCGCCGCGCCGGCAACCGCCTCGGTGAGGCGGTGCTGGTCGCCGCGCTCGGCCAGTTCCGTTACGAGCAGGATCGCTATCCGCAGGCCCGCCGGCACCTGTCCGAGGCGCTGGGGCTCTTCCGCGAGCTGGGGCACCAGCGGGGTGAGGCGGCCACCCTGACCGCGCTCGGGCTGGCCTGCCGCGAGCAGGGCTACCTGCCGGAGGCCCGGCACTTCCTGGAGCGGGCGATGACCGCGTGCGCCGTGCTCGACGACGACAGCGCGATCGGCCACTGCGCGCGCATCGCCGGCTCGGTCTACCTGGAGCAGGGCGCGATCGACGAGGCGAACGCGTCCCTGGAGCGGGCGCTGGAGGCCTATCAGCGGGCCGGAAGCTGCCGCGGCACCGCGCTGACGCTGCGCACCATCGGCCTGGTGCACCGGGCCGCCGGGCGCCTGGACGCGGCCGAGCAGGTGCTCAGCGAGGCGACCACCATCTTCCGCCAGCTCGGCGACGTGAAGCTGGAGGGCTTCAGCCTGCGCGCGCTGGCCAAGACGCACCTGCGGATGGGCCAGCTCGACCGGGCCCTGGCGGTGCTGGAGCCGCTGCTGGTCAGCGACCGGCACGGGCGCGACCGGTGGGCCGAGGCGATGACCCTGCGCACCCTCGGCGAGCTGCACCTGAGCGCGGGGCGGCTGGACCGGGCGGACACCTGCCTGCACGGCGCGCTGGAGATCTTCCGGTCGCTGGAGATGCCGCTGTTCGCCGCCCGCACCCAGCGCGACATCGCCGAGCTTCTCGAGGCGCGCGGCCGGCACGCGGCCGCGGAGGCGGCGCGGCGCGAGGCCTTGCGGACCTTCCGAGCGTACGGGGCCCGCGAGGTCACCGAGCTGCCCTGCAGGGCGGCTACAGAAACTCTATAGAGCCGTGTTCGAGGCTCGGTCCCGTCTCTCGTGCCGGCGCGGTGCAGCACACACCCGCCAGAGCATCCTAGGAGGGTGGGAATGCCGTCGTTCGTCAACGCGGGCAAGCCGCCGACGCGCTCGCTCAGCTGAGCGGGGCCGTCGACTCGCGGGTGATCAGGCGGACCGGGAGCGTCTCCGTACCCGAGGCGGGTTTGCCCTCCATGGCCGCGGAGAGGCGCTGGGCCGCCGTGCGGCCCAGCTGTTCCAGGTTGAGGTCGATCGTGGTCAGTGGCGGCCGGGCGTTGGCGGCCAGGATGTTCCAGTTGTCGAAACCGATCACGGCGACCTGCGAGGGCACCGCGATCCGCTCCTCGTGCAGCACGTCCAGCACGCCGCGGGCGATCTCGTCCGAGCCGGCGAAGACGGCGTCCACATCGGGGCAGCGCTCCAGCAGCATGCGGGCGGCGCCGCGGCCCCACGCCTCGGACCACATGCCGAACCACACCTCGCCGCCGGCCAACTCCAGGCCCTCCTCGGCGAGCCGGTCCAGGGCGCCTTTCGCACGGTCGTGGGCGGCGCCGTAACCGGGGTCGCCGGTGATGTGCGCGATCCGGCGCCGGCCGCAGCGGATCAGGTGGTCGACGGCGAGCCGGCCGCCGCCGACGTTGTCGGTCACCAGCGACAGGTCGGCCGGATCGTCGGAGGGCGCGTACGCGTAGACGACCGGGACCGGCAGGTCGCGCCCGAGTGAGGCGCGGGTGTCGGGCCGGGCGCCGACCACGATCAGCCCGTCGACCCGGCGGGTCAGCAGCGCCCGCAGGTGGTGTTTCTCCCGGATCGTGTCGCCGCGCGCGTCGCAGAGGAAGACCGAGGTCTGGTCGGAGCCGAACGCGTCCTCGGCGCCCATCAGGATCGGGATCGAGAAGCGGCCCTCCAGGTCGGAGGTGAGCAGCCCGACCGTGCCGCTGCGCTGGGTGATCAGGCTCTGGGCGAAGGTGTTCGGCGAGAAAGCGAGCTGCTCGGCGGCGCGCACCACGCGGGCCCGGGTCTCGGCGCGGACCTGCGGCTGGCCGTTGAGGGCCTTGGACGCGGTGGCGACCGAGACGCCGGCCAGCCGGGCCACGTCGCGCAGGGTGACGGTGCGGTTCGCCGCCGCGCCGAACGATTCCTCCAAGCCCCGCCTCCGATCTCGACGATTGTCGGCCGTTGTGCCGTCGGCTGTCGAACCTCTTGACAAGAAAATCTCCACCCGATTACGTTTCTGAAAACGTTTTCGGCGATCGGCCAGGACACTCGCACCGGTCGCGCTCCACCGCGTCTTAGCTGCTAATCCGTCTGGCGCGGCATCGATCAGCCTAGTACACCCCGTGCCAACTCCGAAACATACCCCCGAAACGTTGCAGGAGGAGCATAGTGAGGACCGGGACATCTCGTGGCATCCGCAGAGCGGTGGCCGCGCTGGCAGCACTGGGGCTCGTGGCCGCGATGGCGGCGTGCGGGTCCGACGACGCGGAGGGCTCCAGTTCGGCGGAGATCACCGCCGAGGGCACCGACGACGGCTCCGAACTGACCCTGTGGACCCGGGCGCCGCTCGAACTGCAGGCCAAGGCGCTGGTCGAGGCGTACAACAAGTCGCACAAGAACCAGGTCAAGCTGACCATCGTGCCGAACGACGACTACGTGGCGAAGGTCGGCGCGGCGGCCGGCAGCGGGGACCTGCCCGACCTGTTCGCCGCGGACATCGTCTACGTGCCGAACTGGACGAAGGCCGGGCTGTTCACCGACCTCACCGACCAGATCGGCAAGCTGCCGTACGCCGACAAGATCAACCAGGGGCACGTCACGGCCGGCACCTACGAGGACAAGAAATACGTGCTGCCGTTCGTCCTCGACCTCTCGGTGATCTTCTACAACAAGGCGCTCTACTCCGAGGCCGGCCTCGACCCGGAGAAGGGCCCCGCCACCCTGGACGAGTTCAAGCAGCACGCCCTCGCCATCCAGAAACTCGGCAAGAAGGACACCTACGGCACCTACTTCGGCGGCAACTGCGGTGGCTGCAACGTCTTCACCTGGTTCCCGATGATCTGGGCCAGCGGCGAGGAGGTCATGGACGCCGAGGGCACCAAGGCGATGCTCGACGGCCCGGCCGCGCAGAAGGTCTACTCCACCTGGCGCGAGCTGCAGACCGCCGGGGCGATCGCGCCCGGCTCCAAGGACGAGACCGGCGCCACCTGGGTCGCCGCGTTCCAGGAGGGCAAGGTCGGCGTGATGCCGTACCCGGCCACCCTGCTGCCGACCGCGGCCAAGACCGTCGACGTCGGCGTCGTGCCGATCCCCGGCGTGAGCGGCGGCTCCTCGACGTTCCTCGGCGGTGACGGCATCGGCGTCTCCAAGGACTCGAAGAAGAGCCCGCAGGCCTGGAACTTCCTGTCCTGGCTCACCTCCGAGGCCGCGCAGGTCGACGTGCTCGCCGCCGGCAACAGCACGGTGGCCCGCACCGACCTCGCCGACAACGAGTACTCGGCGAAGGACCCGCGGGTGGTCACGGTCAACAAGGTCGCGGCGTCGCCGCAGAGCAAGACGCCGTTCGCGATCAACTTCCAGCAGGCGTACAACGCGCCGGGCAGCCCGTGGGTGACCCTGTTCCGCAACCAGGTCTTCGGGGATCCCGGATCGCTCGCCAAGGACAACGCCGCGGTCAGCGGCGTGCTCGGTCAGTAACGCGGACACGCGCCGGGGCTCCGATGAGCCCCGGCGCGCCCGACGCCCGGAGGTCACCCGCACTCATGCAATCCGCTCCGACACTCGCCGCGGCGCCACCCGCCGTCCGCAGCCGCCGCCCGGTACGACGCTCCCCCGCGCTCAGCGGCTGGGTCTACGCGGCCCCCACGGCGATATTCGTACTGATCTTCTTCGTGGTGCCGATCCTGCTGGTCGGCCAGATGTCGGTCTCCGACTGGGGCCTGTTCGCCGGCAACCGCGGGATCAACGCCCCGGAGAACTTCACCTCCGCCCTCGACGACCGGCTGTTCTGGCCCGCGGTCTGGTTCACGGTCAAGTACACCGTGGTCACCACCGTCATCCTGCTCGCCCTCGCCCTGGGGCTGGCCCTGCTGGTGCAGGAGTCCACCCGGTGGACCGGCCTGCTGCGCACCTCGTTCCTGGTGCCGAGCGCGCTCGGCCTGGCCTCGGCGTCGCTGCTGTTCTACGCCCTCTACTCACCGCAGAGCAGCCCGCTCGGCTTCCTCGGCGTCGACTCGTTCCTCGGCACCCCGGGCACCGCGCTGTGGTCCACGGTCGCGCTGATCGTCTGGCGCTTCGCCGGCTTCTACATGCTGCTGATCCTGGTCGGCCTGCAGGGCATCTCCGGCGACGTCTACGAGGCGGCCCGGCTCGACGGCGCCGGCCGCTGGCAGACCTTCCGGTACGTGACGCTGCCGCTGCTGCGCTCGTCGCTCGCGCTCTGCACGATCCTCTGCGTCACCGGCTCGATGCTCGCCTTCGACCAGTTCTACATCCTCACCAAGGGCGGCCCGGACAACAGCACGGTCACCATCGTCCAGCTGGTCTACAACATGGCCTTCGGCGGCCAGAACGACCTCGGCCGCGCCGCCGCCCTGTCCATCCTGGTGCTCGCCGCGCTGCTGGTCGTCAACGTCCTGCAGTTCCGCGGCCTGCGCGACAAGGAGTCCTGAATGCGCCGGATGCCCTACTACGTCTTCACCGGCGCACTCGCCGTGCTCTTCCTGCTGCCGATGCTCTGGGCCGCGGTCGCCTCGGTCAGCCCGCAGGCCGGCACCGCCCAGACCGACGGCTGGGGCCTGGGCAACTACCAGACCCTGGCGAGCTACCAGGCCGGCATCGGCCAGTACCTGCTCAACTCGACCGTCGTCTCGCTGCTGACCGTGGCCTTCACCCTGATCGCGGCGGTGCTCGGCGGCTACGCGTTCGCGATGTTCACGTTCCCCGGCAAGAACGTGCTGTTCCTGCTCACCCTGGCCATCCTGATGGTCCCGTACGCCACCCTGCTCATCCCGCTCTACGTGCTGCTCAACCAGCTGGGCCTGCAGAACTCGCTGGTCGGGCTGGCCCTGGTGCTGGCCATGTTCCAGCTGCCGTTCGCCACGTTCATGATGCGCATCTCGTTCGAGGCGATCCCGGCCGAGCTGCGCGAGGCCGCCCTGATCGACGGGTGCGGCTCGTTCCGGGCGCTGCTGCACGTGCTGCTGCCGGCCGTCAAAGCCGGCACGATCACGGTGGGCCTGTTCGCGTTCCTCGCCGCCTGGAACGACTTCATCACGCCGCTCGTGCTGATCAGCGACTCCGACAAGGCTCCGCTTCCGCTCGCCGTCGCCAACATGCGCCAGCAGGTCATGGGCATCGTCGACTACGGCGCGACGGAGGCCGGTGTGGTCGTGCTGGCCCTGCCGTGCGTGCTGCTCTTCCTCGCCCTCCAGCGGCACTACGTCCGCGGGTTCATGTCCGGCGCTCTCAAAGGGTGATCCAAGTGACGATCAACGAAGCACCTGCCACCGTCTCCGGCGTCCCCGCGCTGCCCAGCCACGGCCGGCTGCGCCCGCTGGGCCTGCACGAGGTCACCCTGCGCCCCGGCTTCTGGCAGCGCAGGCAGGACGTCAACCGGTCCGCCACCCTCGCCCACATCGAACACTGGCTGGACCGTGCCGGCTGGCTCGGCAACTTCTCGTCGGCGCCGCACGAGCGCCGCGGCCGCGAGTTCTCCGACAGCGAGATCTACAAGCTGCTCGAGGCGATGGCCTGGGAGCTCGGCCGCACCGGCGACCCCGGCCTGGAGCAGCGGTACCGGGCCATCGTGCGCCGGGTCGCCGCCGCCCAGGAACCCGACGGCTACCTCAACACCAACTTCGGCCGGCACGGGCAGCAGCCCCGCTACAGCGACCTGGAATGGGGGCACGAGCTCTACTGCTACGGCCACCTCATCCAGGCGGCGGTGGCCCGGGCCCGCACCTTCGGCACGGACGAGCTGGTCGAGGTGGCGATCCGCGCGGCCGACCACGTCTGCGACGTCTTCGGGCCGGACGGCATCGCGTCGATCTGCGGGCACCCGGAGATCGAGCCGGCCCTGGTCGAGCTCTACCGGGTCACCGGCGAAGCCCGCTACCTGGAGCAGGCCAAGCTGTTCATCGACCGGCGCGGCCACGGCCGCCTTCCGGAGATCGAGTTCGATCGGTCCTACTTCCAGGACGATGTTCCCATTCGTACGGCGGACGTGCTGCGCGGTCACGCGGTCCGGGCCACCTATCTGTCCGCGGGCGCGGTGGACGTGGCGATCGAGACCGGTGACGGTGAACTGCTCAACGCCGTCACCCGGCAGTGGCGCAACACGGTGGCCCGGCGGACGTACCTGACCGGCGGCATGGGCTCGCGCCACCAGGACGAGGCGTTCGGCGACGACTTCGTGCTGCCGCCGGACCGCGCCTACTCGGAGACCTGCGCCGGCGTCGGGTCGATCATGCTGTCCTGGCGGCTGCTGCTGGCACACGGCGACCCGCGCTACGCCGACCTGATCGAGCGCACCCTGTTCAACGTCATCGCCACCGCGCCGTCCGGCGACGGCACCCGCTTCTTCTACACCAACACGCTGCACCGGCGGGTCCTCGGCAGCGAGCCCGCCGCGGACGAGCTCGCGCCGCGCTCCGACTCGACGATGCGGGCGCCGTGGTTCGGGGTGTCCTGCTGCCCCACCAACCTGGCGCGCACCTTCGCCAGCCTCGCCGCGTACCTCGCCACCAGCGACGACGACGGCGTGCAACTGCATCAGTACGCGGCCGCGTCGCTGCGGATCGGCCTGCCGCAGGGCACCGTCGCGCTGGAGATCGACACCGAGTACCCGGCGGACGGGCGGATCGCGATCCGGATCGTCGAGGCGCCGGACACCCCGTGGACGCTGACCCTGCGGGTGCCGCACTGGGCCACCGGGGCCACCCTGGACGGGCTCGCCGTACCGCCCGGACAGGCCCGCCTGCGGCGCCGCTTCGCCGCCGGGGACACCGTGGTGCTCGACCTGGCGATCCGGCCCCGGGTGACCGCCGCCGACCCGCGCGTGGACGCGGTGCGGGGCTGCGTCGCGGTCGAGCGGGGGCCGGTCGTCTACTGCGCCGAGTCCGTCGACCTGCCGCCGACCGTGGCGCTGGACACGCTACGGGTCGACCCGGCGGTGCCACTCACCGACGGTGACGGCGGGGTGGTCGTCTCGTGCCGGATCGTCACCCCGACCGATCAGGAGTGGCCGTACGCGGCGCCCGCCCCGGAATCGAGCATGAAGTCGCTGCGGGTGACGCTGCGTCCCTACCACGACTGGGCCGAACGTGGCCCCTCCACCATGCGGGTCTGGCTGCCCCGTTCGTAGAAAAGCGGCAGCCGGGCGCATCGACCGGGCCCGTGCGGGTATTCCGTCAGATGTACATATCTGAGCTGGAGGTGCTCGATGTCGTTCGAGGACAAGGCCAACAACAAGGCTGAAGAGGTCGGCGGCAAGGTCAAGGAAGGCGTCGGGCGGGCCACCGACGACGAGCAGCTGGAGGCCGAGGGCAAGGCCGACCAGACCAGCTCGAACCTGAAGCAGGCCGGCGAGAAGATCAAGGACGCCTTCAAGTCCTGAGCAAGCCGAACCGGGCCGGGAACGCGTCGCGTTCCCGGCCCGCGGCGTGTCAGCGGCGCTTCAACGTCCGGGCGTAGTCCTGGAACCGGGCCTTCGCGATGACCGAACGGTCCTCGGTGCGCAGCACCACGCCCTCCGCCCGGCCGTGGCCGGTGTCGTCCAGCGCGACCAGGGTGTTCGGCAGCCGGTCGGCGAGGAACCGGCTCATCTGCGCCACCCCGGCCGGCAGCTCGGCGGCGTCCACGGTGAACAGCCGCGGCGTCAGCTCCAGGCCCGTCTTGGCGGCGACCGCCTGCAACTCGTGCTCCGGCAGGAAGATGCTGGCCCTGGGACTCCCGCCAGCTGGAGATCCGCTGGGCGGGCCAGCTCAGCCGGTCGTCCAGGTCGCCGATGACGGCCACGTCGAACAGGCGGTGGCCGAGGGCGCCCGCACCGGAGTACTGCTTGGCCTGGCCGCCGATCCTGCCGCCGTAAAGCTCCAGGTAGAACACCTGGATGGCGTCGTCGACGGTGGCCGCCAGCGACTCGGCGACCGGCCGCAGGTTCTCGACGATGCCGAGAGCCGGGTTGCCGATCAGGTCCCCCCGCGCGTAGAGCAGCTCCTCCCGCGAACCGAGCAGGTAGGTGCCGTCCGGCAGCAGGATGATCCGCGAGTTCGTACCGTCGACCTTCTCCGTGCCGATCACCGCCGACCCGAAGGCGGTGACCCGCTCGGTGAGACCGCCGTTGCGCGGATCGAGCTCGTGGTACGTCGCGATCGACGGGTACTTCGTCAGCGAGTTCAGCGCGGCGAGGTTCACGGCACGGACGTCGAAGCCGGACATCACGGTTCCTTCCCGGGAGAGTCGGCGCTGATCTTCGCAGCCGCCCGCACCCGGTTTCACGCCATTTAACGCAGGCCGGCGAACACGTCGTCCTCCGGGATCGCCGCGCCGGTGGTGTCGCGCACCCGCACGTAACACTCGCGGCCCATCACCCGGGCGAACATCTCCCGGCCCAGGCTCAGGAAGAACGCCCCGTCCCCCTGGCTGGCGTGCGCCGCGAGGGCGTCGAACTTCTGGTCGAGGACACCGGCCACGTCGATCCAGGTCGTGATCTCCTCGTCCGGCCAGCCCATCTCCGGCAGCTCACCGGACTCCGGCGCCTCCAGGCCGATGCCCAGCTCCCGCATCCGCTCACTGACCTCGGCCATCAGCGACCGCGGGATCGCACTCCAGTAGACCTTCGCCGGCACGCCCGACAGCTCCACCGCCGCCATCGTCACCCGGTGGGTCTGGATGTGGTCCGGGTGACCGTAGCCACCGTTCTCGTCGTAGGTCACCACCACGTCCGGCCGGTATCGGCGGATCAGCTCGGCGAGCCGTTCCGCCGCCTCGCCGACCGGCGTGGCCCAGAACGCGCCCGGCGCCTCGTTGGACTCCCAGCCCGGCATGCCCGAGTCCCGGTAGCCGAGCATCTCCAGGTGCGTGACCTTCAGCGCCGCGCAGCTGGCCTCCAGCTCCCGCCGCCGGGTCGCCACCACCGCCTCCGGATCGTGCCCCGGCTCCCCCGGCTTCGCCCCACCCGCACCGTCCCCGCACCGCCCGTCGGTGCAGGTCACCACCACGGTCGTGACCCCCTCGGCGGCGTAGCGCGCCAGGATGCCACCGGTGCTGGAGGCCTCGTCGTCGGGGTGGGCATGCACAGCCATCAGAGTCAGCGGGCGATCGCTCATGAGATCAACCCTAGAGCCTGGCGCACCGGCCACCCGCCGTCCCCCGTCCGCGCGGAACCCGAAGGCGCCGAGCCCAGCGATCTCACCGTTACGCTGAGACCGTCCGCGGTCGCGCCGACGAAAAGCCGCCGCCAGGTGCGCACACGCGTTGACGGCCTTCGCGTGCCGCGGAGCCCGGACCGGCTCACTCTCCGCGGAAGGCAACCGACATGCCCTGGTGGGCCCAGACGCTGATCGGCGTCACCGCCGCACTGCTCCTCGTGTGGCTGGCGCTGATCGCCGCCCTGCTGATCGCCAAGCCGGAGAAGGGTCTGCTGCGGGAAGCACTGCGGCTGCTGCCAGACGTGCTGCGTCTGCTGCGCCGGCTCGCCGGCGACCGCGACCTGCCGCGCGGGGTTCGCGTCCGGCTCACGCTGCTGCTGGTCTACCTGGCGATCCCGATCGACCTGATCCCCGACTTCATCCCCGTCCTGGGCTACGCCGACGACGCGATCATCGTCACCGCGGTCCTGCGCTCGGTCGTGCGCCGCGCCGGGCTGGACGCCGTGCGCGCCCACTGGCCCGGCACCGACGACGGCTTCGCCGCCGTATGCCGCTTGGCCGGCCTCACCACACCTGCGCCGCCCAGCGCGACGTGAGTTCGGCCCGGCCCGCGCGACCCTCGCCGGCGCGTGCCGCCGCGACCGCGACCACGGCCCGGCCGACACCCACCGCTCGCTCAGCAGACCAAAGCCCACACCGACCGCCAGCCACCCAGCCCGGCTGACCCCCAGCGCCCGCCCAACGGGCAAAACCCCACACCGACCGCCAGCCGGCCGGCTCGGCTGACGGCCAGAGCCCGCCCAGCCGGCAAAAGCCCACACTGACCGCCAGCCGGCCGGCTCGGCTGACGGCCAGCGCTCGGTCAGCAGGCACAAGCGGACACTGGGCGTCAGCCGGGCGGGCTGGCTGACGGCCAGCGCTCGGTCAGCAGGCACAAGCGGACACTGGGCGTCAGCCGGGCGGGCTGGCTGACGGCCAGTGCTTGTTCAGCGGGCGAAAGGCGACGCTGGGCGTCAGCCGGGGAGGAGCGGCGGGCAGACCCCCACCGCGGAGACGGACTAGATGGTGAAGCCGCCGTCGGTGTTGACGGTGGCGCCGGTGATGTAGCGGGCCTCCGGGCTGGCCAGGAAGGCGACCGTGGCCGCGACGTCGGTCGGCTCGGCGTAGTGGCCCAGCGCCGTCAGGGCGCTGATCGTCGCGGCGTTGGGGCCGTCGGCCGGGTTGGAGGCGGTGTCGGTCGGGCCCGGGTTCACCAGGTTGACGGTGATCGCCCGCGGCCCGAGTTCGCGGCCGAGCGCCTTCGTCAGGCCGATCAGGGCGGTCTTGCTCATCGCGTAGAGCGAGAAGCCCGGGAAGACGGCCCGTTCGGCCATGTTGCTGCCGATGTTGATGATCCGGCCGCCGGCCGGCATGTGGCGGACCGCGGCCTGCGAGGCCACGAACGGGGCCCGCACGTTCACCGCCACGGTCTGGTCGAATTCGGGCAGTCCCAGGTCTTCCAGCGGTCCGACGAGGAACGCGCCGGCGTTGTTCACCAGGATGTCGAGGCGCCGGCCGGCTGCGGCCTGCTCGACGGCGGCGACCACGGCGGCCGGGTCGGCGCTGTCCGACCGGATCGCCGTCGCGGTGCCGCCGTCCGCCTCGATCTGTTTGACCAGGGCCACGGCGGCTGTCTCATCGTGCTGATAGGTGAACGTCACCGCCGCCCCGGCCCGGGCCAGGCGCGACGCCACCGCCGCCCCGATTCCGCGGCTGCCGCCGGTGACCAGTGCGACCTTGCCCTCAAGTGTCTTGTCCATGCCGGAAAGCCTGGTCGAAACCGGCCGTGAGGTCTGGCGGTGATCGGACGCCGCGTTCGCCACGGCCGGCGGTGGTCCGCCGCCACGGGGCGCGCCGGGGCGGGCCGCGTGGTTGGGGTCGGGGCCATTAGGGCGTACCGGGAAGGGTTGACCTGGCGCCTTCGAGGCGGGCCTGCGCCAGCAGGGTTTCCAGGCGCCAGCGGCGACGGCGGGTGACGGCGCGGGCCGCGAAGACGGTTGACGGCGCGGGCCGCGAAGGCGAAGCCGAGCATGGCAGCGGCCAGGAGCAGCTGCGGCCATGGGATCACCCACGTCGCCGAGGCGAGGGTCTGCGGGGCAGCCCGCGTCGCGGGCCGGTGTGCTGCTGCTGGCCTTCGGCGTCGCCGGGATCTGCGGCAACTTCATCGCCGGCGCGCTGGTCGGCGCGCGGCTGCGGCACACCGTGCTCGGCATCGCGGTGCTGCTCACCGCGGCCATGGCCGCCCTCGCGGTCGCCGAGGTGGGCACGCTGACAGCCGCGGCCCTGCTGATCATCTGGGGATTGGGGTACGGCGCCGTGCCGGTCGCGCTGCAGACGTGGATGCTGTCGGCGACACCCGATCGTACGGAGGCGGCCAGCTCACTGCTGGTGTGCGCCTTCAACCTCTCGATCGCCGTCGGCGCCCTGCTCGGCGGCCTGGCGGTCAGCGCTCTGCCCACCGCCGGCGTACTGTGGATCGGCGCCGGTCTGGCCGCGCTCACCGTCTACACCCTCACGCCGCAGAAAGCCCGGGTATGACCGATCGGCAGCCGCTGGCTGGTGGTTTCGTCGCCGACGCCGTGCGCGTCGGCGGCACCGTTCACAAGAATCCCCCGCGCGACCCCGGTTTCGTGCACGCCCTGCTCACCCATTTCACCGCGCGCGGGTGGGGCGGGGCGCCACGCTTCCTCGGCACCGCTGACGGCCGGGACGTCCTCAGCTATCTCGACGGTGACGTGCCGTGGCAGCCGGCCGATTACGTGCGGACCGCACCCGCCCTGGCCGCGGTCGCCCGCCTGGTTCGCGAGTTCCACGACCTGACCGCCGGCACGGACCTGGCCGCCGATCAGGAGGTGGTCTGCCACAACGACCTGTCCCCGAAGAACACCGTCTACCGGGCCGGCCTGCCGGTCGCGTTGATCGACTGGGACATCGCGGCGCCGGGCCGGCGGGTGCACGACGTCGCGCACGTCTGCTGGCAGTACATCGGCCTCGGCCCGGCGATCCCCGATCCGGCGGAGGCGGCCGGCCTGATCGCCGTGGTCGCCGGCGCCTACGGCCCGTTCGCTGACCGCCCGGCGCTGGTGGCGACGATCCTGTGGTGGCAGCACCGCTGCCGCACCGGCATCCTGGCCGCCGCCGAAGCCGGCGACCCGGCGATGGTGCGCCTGCGCGACTCCGGCGCGGCGGACCGGGTCGGCGATGCCTACGAGTGGACGCTGCGGCACCGGCCCGCGCTGGAACGCGCTGTTTGACAGGCTGAGGTCATGTACCGGGAGACGCGCGTGCCGCTGCTGTGCACCTACGACGAGGAAGCGGACGCGGCCTACATCTACCTGTCGCATCCGCTGGCGCCGGGCTCGGTGCAGCGGACGGCCACCGTGGACGCCACCGACGTGACCGTCAACGTCGACTTCAACGCCGAGGGCCACGCCGTCGGCATCGAGATCCTGGGCGCGGGCACCCGGCTGCCCCCGTCCCTCCGTCAGGCCATCACCAGATCCTGATCGTCGCCGGCGGCGGGAGCGCGTGCGCGGTGTCGAGGCGGCGGGTTGGCGGGCGGCCGGACCGGTGGGCCGTTAGGGTCTGCGGCCATGACTGCGGACGCCTGGATGATCGACACCCGCACCTCCTATGACACCGTCGCGAAAAGCTATGCCGACCTGTTGCGGGACTCGCTGGACGAGGCCCACTACGACTGGGCGATGCTCTCCCTCTTCAAGAACCTGGTGGAGGACGCGGGGAACGGGCCGGTCGCGGACGTCGGGTGCGGGACCGGGCGGATCACCGCGTATCTCGCCGGGCTCGGGATGGACGTCCTCGGCATCGACCTGTCGCCCGGGATGATCGACGTCGCCCGGCGGGATCACCCCGAGTTGCGCTTCTCGGTGGGGTCGATGACCAGCCTGGACCTGCCCGACGATCACGTCGCCGGGCTGCTCGCCTGGTGGTCGCTGATCCACGTGCCGGACGAGGCGGTGCCGGTGGCGCTCGGCGAGTTCCGGCGGGTGCTGCGGGCCGGATCCCCGCTCGTCGTGGGGTTCTTCACCGGCGACCAGACCCGGTTGAAGACCGAAGGTTACGGCGGGCATCCGATGCGGGTGCACGTCTACCACCGGCCGCCGGAGCGGGTCGCCGGCTGGATCGAGGATGCGGGGTTCACGGTGGAGGCCCGGCTCGACCAGTACAACCTGCAGCCCTTCCCGGGTGCGGTGCTCATCGCGCGGTGACCGGGCCGGCGGTGAAGCGGACGCCGGTCAGGCGCTCGGAGCGGTCCCAGAGGCCGGCGGCCAGCGCCCGGTCGTAGGATCGCCGGCTGGTGCGGACCAGGGCCGGGTTGCCGTGGCGCTGCAGGAAACCGTCGGGGCCCACGCAGACGCCGCCGGGCACGTCGGGGGCGGTCGCCGCGTAGAGAATCGGCAGCGCGCCCATCGGGACCGGCTGGGCCCGGCCGCCGGCGAGGATCCTGCCCTGCAGCGATCGGTCGCGGCGCTGGCCCTCGGTGGCGGTGACACCCGGGTGCGCCGCCACGGACACCGTCGGCCGGCCCGCGGCGGACAACCTGCGCTGCAACTCGTACGCAAAGAGGAGATTGGCCAGCTTGGAGCGGCCGTAGGCCAGCCACCGCTGGTAGCGGCGCGCCTCCCAGTCGCCGCGGCCGAGCACGTGCAGGCCGCTGGTAACCGTGACGACCCGCCCGCGGATCCGGTCGAGCAGCAGCGCGGTCAGCACGAACGGGCCCAGATGGTTGGTGCCGAAGTGCCGCTCGAACCCGTCGGCCGTGCGGCCCCGCGGCACGGCCATCACCCCGGCGTTGTTGATCAGCACGTCGACGTCGCCGGGAAGGTCGCGGGCGAAGGCGTGCACGGAGGCGAGGTCGGCGAGGTCGAGCGGGCGCACCTCGGTGCGGCCGCCGATCCGGTCGGCGACCGCGCGGCCCCGGACCGGGTCGCGGCACGCCAGAATCACTGTGGCGCCGGACCCGGCGAGCACCCGGGAGACCTCGGCGCCGAGCCCACTGGTCGCGCCGGTGACGATCACTGTCTGCGTTGTCATGCGTCGACGATGCCGCACGACCACGACGCTCACATCCTCCCGGGGAGGGCAATGCCGGTACTCCCCAGGGGGTACGCGGTCAGGCGGTCAGCCACCACGGGCTGGTGTAGGCGACACCCCAGTCGTTGCACGGATGGCCGGCCGGGCCGGGTGAGGCGTTGGCCTGCGTGGGATCGGAGACGCGCAGCACCACCCACGGGCCGTCGGCGATGTCCAGCGGCACGGTGAACTCGGTGACCCGCCCCGCCGCGGTGTCG
Organism: Actinoplanes sp. NPDC024001; assembly: GCF_040638955.1. Classification (NCBI taxonomy): domain Bacteria; kingdom Bacillati; phylum Actinomycetota; class Actinomycetes; order Micromonosporales; family Micromonosporaceae; genus Actinoplanes; species Actinoplanes sp. NPDC024001. The sequence goes on along the minus strand of NZ_JBEZZB010000107.1, from coordinate 15,259 downwards.
ACCTCGTCGGCCACCGCGGGCGCGGCCGTGCCCGGCCGCAGCACCTGGATCCGCAACGGCTTGCCGGCCCATTCCGGGCCGCGGTCCAGATCAACCACGAAACGCACGTCACCCTGGGCGAAGGGCAGGCTGCCACCCATCCGTACGCCCGCCGCGGTAGCGTCCAGCCGCAGGCCACTGACCCGGGTGGCGAAGAACCGCCGGTCCCGCATCGCCGCCAGCACGCCGTTGCGGGTGTTCTCCACCGCCCAGACGCCGGTGCGGCCCTTGCCCTCGGGGTAACCCCACTCGGTGCCGTGCTCGTCGGTGACCCCGGTCAGGCCGGTCCGCCAGCCGGCGTTGAGGCAGGCGTTCAGCGGTGACGTCTGCCCGCTGGACCAGCCGTCGAACAGGTAGTCGTCGCCGCGGTTGAACATCTCCAGCCCGACCATCTGCTCCCGCAGCGCGGCGTTGTAGGCGAAGTTGTTGAACCGCAGAAGCTCCCGGCCTGGGTGGTTGAAGCCGCCGATGCCGCCGGTCTTCGAGATCCAGTCGTACAGCTTGGACATGCTGCTGGAGCCGCCCAGGTCGGTGAAGCTGCCGGTGTACCACACGTTGACGTGACCGAGCAGCGGGTGGGACCACTCGAAGCCGCGCAGCGCGGTGTAGACGCCGGGCGTGTTGGCCGCGTCGGCGAGCTGGCCGGTGCGGTCCCACTCGCTCCTGGAGAGGCCGTTGATGGAGAGCAGGGTGGCGTGGTCGGTGAGCGCGGCCACGTCCAGGCCGGCGGAGCGCATCGACTCGAAGGCCTTGGCCGGGTCGCCGTCGCCGTCCGACATCAGGGTGTGGTTGTGCAGGTCGGCGTGGACCAGGCTGGTGCCCTGGCTGATCGCCGAGGCGCGGGAGGCCCCGGTCGCGCGCACCGGGCGGCCGTCGGTGGCCACGCCGGTGGTCGAGGCGAGCGCGGACCCGGGCGCGGCCGCCAGCATCAGCAGACCCCCGCTGCCGGCGATCAGCGAGCGGCGCGTGAGCGGGTTATGCGAGTGGTGCTCGTGTTCCGTCATGACCCCTCACCCAAGTCGCCGGGACCTAACGCAGTGATAGTAATGGATGTCACACCGATGAACGCCTGTTCAACCAGACTGGAAAGGCGGCAGACGGTGGTTGATGTGATTTGCGCTTATCTGCGGATGCCGTTCACCTTGCCGGATGAGGAACCTACTCAGCCCGGCCGCAGATGGGCTGCTGCTTCCCGGTCCGCGTTCTTCGGCCGAGGGCCGGAACCCGCATCAGGAATTGCAGGTGCGGCAGACCGCACAGCGCATCCTGCATCAGGATTCCATGCCGGTCATGAGCTGGACCGAGGAACCCGACTCCACCAGGCGGGCGTCTTCGCCCAGTGCCACTTCACCGGCCGAGCCCTCTTTGCTGGCGCTTCCTTCGGCAATGCGGTGTTCGAGCGAAGCCTCTTCGCCCACGAGGCCAACTTCGATGAGGCGCTGTTCGCGCACGACGTTCACTTCGAGGGTGCCGTGTTCGAGCAGCCACCGTCATTCGTCGGGGCCCGGTTCCGGATTGATGATCGGCGCAGGCGCGTCCTTCCGCCCGGATGGACTATCAGGCCCGCAGCCGGCACCGAGTCGGATCGGCTCGAGAGCGCAGTCCCGCCACGCTGGCGCCCCAACTTGGCGGTCAGCAAGGAGGAGCGGGAGGTGCCTGTCGAGGGTCAACGGTGGGGTTATGTGGATCACGGCAAGCCGTGACGCTGGAGCACCGCATCAGCCCGGCGGTCGCGCTGCGGCCCGGAGTGGCAGTGAGATCGCGCGGTAGCCACGGGGCCGTGGGTAGCCCGTACGATGAACGGGTGTTGATCTTGATTGACCTGGACAACACCCTGATTGACCGCGATGCGGCCTTTCGGGGCGCGGTGGCCGCGTTCCTGGCCGGTCACGGCTTGCCCGGCGCCGACCTGGCGTGGGTGATGGAGATCGACGCGAGCGGCTATGCCACACGAGACACCGTCGCGCGGGCCATCACGGAGCGTTACCGCGACGAAGTGCCGCCGTCGGCCGTGCGTGCGCTTCTCGACCGCGGAGCCGCCGATCGGGTGGAGCTGCCTCGGGAGACCGAGGAGGCGCTGCTCGCGGTGCGCGAAGCCGGCGGGGAGTGCGTGATCGTCACCAACGGCCGGGTGGCGCAGCAGGAAGCGAAGATCCGCAACACCGGCCTGGACCGGCTGGTGCAGGGTTGGGTCGTCTCCGAGGCCATGGGCTGCAAGAAGCCGGCGCCGGAGATCTTTCGGGCGGCGGCCGGGCTGACCGGCCGGCCGGTCGACGGCGCCTGGGTCATCGGCGACTCACCGCACGCGGACATCGCCGGGGCGGCCGCGCTGGGACTACGCAGCGTGTGGGTGTCCCACGGGCGGACCTGGAGCGACCCGGCCTTCCGGCCGACGCGTGTGGCCGCCGATGTGGTGACGGCCATCCGCGACGTCGCCGGCGGCCACGGCCGGGTCTCCTAGGCTGTCAACAGACCGCGGTGGTATCGGCTCGACCGGCGACGAACCGAGGGCATCCGCCAGATCGACATCCGCTGCGGCGGGGCGCGCGAATCACAGGCATGACTGGACCAGAGACGCTTGCCGACTTCTACCGGGACCTGCACGCCCACCCGGAACTCTCCATGCAGGAACACCGCACCGCCGCCCGGCTCGCGGAGCGGCTGCAGGCCGCCGGGCTCGGCACGATCGAGGGGATCGGCGGCACCGGCGTCGCCGGGATTCTGCGTAACGGGGACGGGCCCACCGTGATGGTGCGCGCCGACATGGACGCGCTGCCGGTCACCGAGGAGACCGGATTGGCCTATGCGAGCACGGTGCCCGGCGTGATGCACGCCTGTGGGCACGACCTGCACGTGACCGCGCTCGCCGGGGCGGTCAGCGTGCTGGCCGGGGCGCGCAACACCTGGTCGGGGACGCTGCTGGCGGTCGGGCAGCCCGGCGAGGAGACCGCGCAGGGCGCTCTCGCGATGCTCGCCGACGGGCTGTTCGACCGGTTCCCGCGACCGGATGTGATCCTCGGGCAACACGTCGGGCCGGCGCCGGTGGCTACCGTCGGTCACCGGGCCGGGCTGTTGATGTCGGCGGCCCTCGACGTCGAGATCCGGATCTTCGGGCGGGGCGGGCACGGGTCCATGCCGGAGAACTGTGTGGATCCGGTGGTGACGGCCGCCTACCTGGTCACGCGGCTGCAGACGGTGGTGTCCCGTGAGGTCGGGGCCCGGGACGCGGCGGTGGTCACCGTGGGGCGGATGCACGCGGGCACCCGGGCCAACGTGATCCCGGACGAGGCCGTGCTGACCCTGAACCTGCGCACCCAGGACCGGCGGGTGCGGGAGCGGGTGCTGGCGGCGGTGCGGCGGATCGCCGAGGCGGAGTGCGCGGCGTCCGGCTGCCCGCGCCCGCCGGAGATCACCACGTCCGGCGATTTCCCGCCGCTGACCAACGACAGCGCGACGGTCGCGCGGGTGCGGGCCGCGCATCGGGCGGTGTTCGGCGCGGAGGCGGTGATGGACTATCCGTCGCTGCTGGCGAGCGAGGACTTCCCGCATTTCGGCGGGGGTGAGATCCCGTATGCGTACTGGTTCGTCGGCGCCACACCGTGGAAGGTGTGGGACACGGCGCCCGGCGAGCGGCCGGAGGAGAAGCTGCGCGGGGTGCCGGGCAACCACACGGCGCGGTTCGCGCCGGACCCGGCGACGGTGCGCACGGCGGTCACGGCACTCACCGAGGCCGCGCGGGCTGCTCTCAGCTGATGCAGAACAGGTCGCGGCGGCACGCCGCGATCAGGCGCCCTTGCGGCGCCCAGGTCAGAACCGTCGCGGCGTACGGCAGAGCAAGCGCACCGACCACCCGGCCGGTGTTCGCCTCGACAACCGTGACGCTGCCGTCGGTGCGCCCGATCGCCAGAAGCAGCCCGGCCGCCGCAACGGCCGTCACCGGTTCCGCCACGCCCGGCAGCACCTCGGTGGTGCTGCCGGTGAGCAGGTCGTGCATCCGGACCCGGCCCTCGTGCACGGTGACCACGGCGTTCCCGGCCCAGGCCCGCGCCGCCTCACCGAGCCGCACGTTCGCCGCGGCCGGTGTGGCGACCACGGTCCGGGAGGTGAGGTCCCACAGGGTGAACGGCTCGAACATGCCGGTGACCGCGGCGACCGGCCGCCCGCCGAGCGAGCCGACGGCCACGCCGCGCGGCGGATACCGGTCCTCGATCGTGCCCCGGCGCTGCCCGGTCTCCAGGTCGGTCAGGTGGATCGACCCGTCACATCCGGCGGTCAGCAGCACCGGCCCGTCGTCGAAGTACCGGACGGCGATCGTCACCTCACCACCGTGCCCCAGGCCGGCCGGCGGCTGAGCGCGCCCGTCGACCCACCGGTGCAGCCGGTCGTCCTGGACGTCGTGCAGGTCCCCGCCGACCGCCGCCACCATCGCGCCTTCGGCGTGGATCGCGTTCACCCGCGCGTCCAGCGACCCGATGTCGGGCCCGCGTACGCCGTCGGACAGCCGCCACCGGGTCAGCGAGCCGTCGGAGGCACCCGCCACGATCCACCCGTCGGGCGTCACGGCGAGACAGCGAAGGTCCGCCGGAGCGCCCGCTCCGCTGCCCGGCCGCTCCTCGCCGAACTGCCACACCGAGACCGCGTCGTCACGCGCCGAGGCCACCAGCAGGGTTCCCAGCCCGTCCGCGACCAGCCGCCCACCGGTGACCGGCCCGGACAGCGGCGCCCCGAACGGCTCGTCGGCGTCGACGTCCCACATCGTGACGGCCTCACCGTCCTCCACCGCGAGCAGCCGCCGCCCACCGGCCGTGGTGATCGCGGCGATGTCTCCCGGCAGGCGCATCCGGCGCATGCCGAGCCGCCGCCCATGCTCGTCCCACACCGCGATCCAGCCGTCGTTGCCCCGGGCGACGACCGTGTCCGGCCACCCGTCGATGGCCGTGACGACGCCATCCCCGCCGAGGACGCCGAGCCGGCTGCCGTCCGCGGGATCCCACAACGTGACCGTGGTGGACCCGGTGGCAACGACCGGCCGCCCACCGACGGGCACCACGGCGACCGCGGTCAGCTTCTCCCCGGTGTCGACGGTGACGGTCTCCCCGATGCGCAGGATCCCGTCCCAGCCGGCGGTCACCACGGCCGTCCCGGTGCCGGCGATCTCGTGGATGTCCTCCGGGCCGGGCACGGAGCCGGCCCGCTCCCCGGTCGACAGGTCGACCAGCTTCGGCGGCCGCGACCAGTCCCCCACCACGGCGAACGGCCGTCCATCGAGCTGGACCGTGACGAGCTGCGCCGGGAATCCGGTGCCGTTGTCGCACACCCCGGGCACCGTCCGGATCAACCTGCCGGTGGCCCGCTCCCACACCCGTAGTCCCGGCTCGGGGCATCGGGTCTCGTGCAGTTCGCCGAGCTCACAGTCGAAGTCCTCGTGCTCGTCGGTGAGCGTCACCAGAACCTCGGCGCCGTCGACCACCGCGGCCGCCACCGCGGACGGCCGGTCGGCCCGGAACACCTGCCGCAGCGCCGGGTCCGGGCCGCGGCCGGTCGTCCAGAGAATGCGCATCCGCCGATGCTAGTGATCGGGGACGATCGCGAGCATGAAACATCCGTACGTGACGTTGCGGGTGTGCACGAGCCGCACCTCCGGGTCGGCGAGGATGGCCCGGATCGTGGCTTCCGGGTCGGTGCCGTCGTCGACGGTGGACGCCGGGTGGATCCAGCCGCGTTCGTCGTAGGCGCGGAACACCTGTGCACGCCCGTGCCAGCCGGGCGGATATCCGGGCCCGGCCGGCCCGCCGCACGGCTGCCGGTGCGCGAAGACCGCGCCCACCTCCCGGTACGGGCTGGCCGGCAGCGGCGGCTCGTACCCGAAAAGGATCAGCTCCTCGCCCTCGGTGGCGTCGCGCAGGCAGCAGCGCAGCGGTTCGCCGCCACCGGCGACGGCCGGTTCGACCGGGTTGCCGGACACGTCGAGCCCGCTGTCGCGGACCTCCCGCAGGACCGCGGCGGGTATGGCGTCGATGCGGTAGCCAACTGTCATACCCCCATCGTCGGTGGCCTCGCCGCGGGCGTCTGGCGGGATTCGGCCACGGCGTTCTCCGGCTCCGGGCTGATCAGGCCGCTGGAGTACGCGTACGCGATCGCTTTCGCCCGGTCCCGCAGCCCGAGCTTGTCGAGCGCCCGCCCCAGGTGCGTCTTGACCGTGGTCTCGCCGAGGTGCAGCGCCGCCGCGATCTCGGTGTTCGACAGCCCCCGCCCGACCAGCGCGAGCACCTCCGCCTCCCGCGGGGTCAGCCGGTCCAGCGCCGGGTCGCGGGGCCGGGCCTGCGGGGTGCCCGCGTAGCGCGTGATGATCCGCGGGACCACCGCCGGGTCGAGCAGGCCCCGGCCGGCGGCGACCTCGCGCAGCGCGTCGAGCAGCTGCTCGGGTGGCGACACCTTGAGCAGGAAACCGGCGACCCCGGCCCGCAGCGCCCCGTCGACCAGGACCTCCTCGTCGAAGGTGGTGAGCACCAGAACGCGTACCCCCGGATGTCTCTCGCCGATCTGCCGGGCCGCGCCGATGCCGTCGAGGCCGGGCATCCGGGCGTCCATCAGGACGACGTCCGGCTGCAGGCGCTCGGCCTGCCGGACCGCCTCGTTGCCGTCGGCGGCCTCGCCGACGACCTCCATGTCGGGTTCGTCGGAGAGCAGCATCCGCAGCCCGGCCCGCATGATCGCCTCGTCGTCGGCGAGCAGCACCCGGATCATCGGACCGCCTCCAGCGGGAAGCTGGCGTTCACCTGATAGCCGCCCTCGTCGCGCGGCCCGGTGCGCAGCCGCCCGCCGAACAGGCCGACCCGCTCCCGCATGCCGACCAGCCCGTGCCCGCCGGGGCCGGTGGCAGCCGCGGTGGTCCCGCGCCCATCGTCGGTCACGGTCAATTCCACCCCATCTTTGCGGTACGCGACCTCGACCGTGGCCCGGCTGGCTCCGGCGTGCCGCAGAACGTTGGTGAGCGCCTCCTGGGTGACCCGGTAGGCGGACATGTCCAGCGCGGCCGGCAACTCGGCCGGTTCGCCGGTGACGCTCAGGTCGACCTCGAGGCCGGCCGCCCGGACGTGGTCCAGCAGGTCGTCGAGGCGGCGCAGCGACGGCGCCGGCCCGAGCCCGTCGCTGTCGTCGGGCCGCAGCAGGCCGACCACCCGGCGGATCTCGTCGACGCTGCGCCGGCCCAGCTCCTCGACCTGGGCGAGGGCGTCGCGTTCCACCGGCCGGTCGGCGAGGCGGCGCCGCAGCACCCCGGCCTGCATGGTCATCACGCTGACCGTGTGAGCGACCGCGTCGTGCAGCTCGCGGGAGATGCGGGCCCGCTCCTCGTCGACGGCGGTGCGGGCGCGGGCCTCACGCTCGGTGGCGAGCTGGGCGGCCAGCTCGGCGAGCTGCGCGGAGCGGGTCTGCTCGCGGCGCAGCAGCGCGCCGACGCTCCAGCTGAACACGCCGAGCACCCCGAAGAACACGAACTCCCAGGACGTCTCGCCGGCGATGAGCAGCGCGGTGGCCGGGACGACGACGGCCAGCACGGCGGCCGGCACGGTGCGGCGGGCCGGTTCGCGGAAGGCGGCGTGCGCCATCAGCATCAGCTGCGCGATCAGCTGCGAGCCGCCCACCCCGGGCAGGTCCGTCACCAGGGCGTAGGGCACGACGAGCACGGACAGCACCATGGCGGCGATCGGGAAGAACGCGGCCAGCGGGAAGCAGGCGAACAGCACCAGGGCGGCGCTGATCTCGCCCGGCCCGGGGCCGGCCGGCACCTTGCTGCCGGTCATCTCGGCCACCGCCACCACCGCCCAGAGCAGCCCGGTGAGCACGCCGGTGATCAGCCACTGCCGGCGGTTACGCGGTCCGCGCACGGGCAGGCCCCTTCCTGTTCGTAGTACCCGCCCGACGGTAGTGATCGGAAGCGCCCACCCGCGTCCTCTCCCGGGACGACGGCTCGTCCTCCCCCGGGACGACCCGGTGTCCCCCTGGCCCGCCCCGGGATCGCACCAGCATCGGTCTCGCGCGACGATCCGGGCCGGGCGGGTGGATCAATAGTTTTCTCGGCATGACGAACCTTCGCCGCCTCGCCGGCGCCACGCTCATCTCGACCCCGCTGCTGCTGCTCGGTGCGATGCTCACCTCGCCGCCGCAGGCCGACGACTCCGACGCCGCCTATCTCGCCTCCCTCGCGAAGGACGAGAGCCTGTCGATACTGTCGGCGAACCTCTTCCACTACTACTGGGTGGCGATCGCCATCGCCGTCCCGGCCGTGCTGACCCTGCTGCGCGGCGACCGGGGCCGGGCGCTGACCGCGGTCGGGGTGGCCGCCACCGCGTTCGGCGCGATCCAGATGTCCGGGATGCTCTTCTCCGACTGGGTGTTCGCGGCGATGCCGGCCGTCACCGGCCTGGATCAGGCAGTGCGGGTGTTCGAGCAGATCAACGCGGACCCGTCGCTGAACGTCTGGCTGCGTACCGGGACGGTCCTCGGCCTGGTGATGCCCGCGGTGCTGATGGCCGGCCTGGCCCGCAACGGTGTGATCGGCTGGTGGGCGGCCCCGGTGGCGCTGCTGCCGATGATCGCCGGCCCGCTGGTCGGCGCCATGGTCGCGCCGGCCGCCGGCAGTGTCGTGGGCGCGCTGTGCTGTGCTCCGCTCGCCCTGGTCGGGGTGCGGCTGCTGGGCCGCACCGCCCCGCGGGTGGCCGCCGCCGAGGCGACCGCGGAGCCGGCCCGCACCGGTCGGTGACGTCCGGGCGCGGGCGGTTCGCCAGGTCGTAGCCTCACCGGTCGACGTGGCGGCGGCCGCCGGGACCGGACGGCGCGAGGCACGGCGTCCAGCGGGCGCAGTGGCCTGGAGTGCCCGTTCGCAGCTCAGCCGCGGTGTGGAAACCCGGCAGTGCTCAGTCGGCCCGTTCCAGGATCACCACCGCCGTCGGGGTGGAGCGCAGCGCCGCGTACCCGTCCAGGTCGGGGTTCGTCGCGCGCCACCGGGCCCAGATCGCCTCCCGCTCCGCGCCGGCCGCCGCGCGTGCGCGAACCGGCCGGGACTCACCGGGCAGCTCCACCCGTGCTCGCGGGTCGGCCCGCAGGTTGAGCCACCAGGCCGGTTCGCCGTCGCTCCAGCCGTTCATGGCGAGGGTGATCAGGTTCGGTCCGTCCTCGAGGTACGCGAGGATCACGCTGCGCGGCTGCCCGCTGCGGCGGCCGCGGGTGGTCAGGCGCATCGTCCCCCACCGGCCGTTGCGCGGGCGCCACAGGCCGAGATGCCCGCGGGTGAGGCGGTAGATCGCCCGGTGCACCGACCAGGCCAGCCGGACGACCCAGCGCGGTGGAACCCGTGTCTGCGGCACACCGCCACTGTGCCCGCCGCGGTCAAGCCACGAGCGCCCAGCCGCTGCGGGGGCGCCGCCGGTAGACGTGCTCGACGACCCCTCGCGCCCACCGCATCCGCGGGACCGCGCATTCGGGATGGTGGCCGTACTCCTCGGCCACGTCGGCGGCACAGCCACGCACGCCGCCACGGGCGCGTACGGCGGTGCGGATCGCCTGCTCGACGACGTGCTGCTCGGGTCGGCTGCCGGTCGCCAGGGAGCTGGTGAAGAGGGCTTCCGCGCGGGCGTCGGTCAGGATGGTCATCGTGGTCTCCTCCACTGCCGGTGTCTTAACTGCTTCGACCGTGAGCCGCCCGCGGATGTGACAGCTTCGGTATTTCCGTATACCGGGACACCGGCCCGCGGGTTCAGCGGTGCAGGCGTGGAGATCGGTGGATCACTTCGCGCGGTCGTGGACCGGCTCGTGCTGCACCAGGGTGCTGCGCGGCCCCCGCCCGGTGCGGCGCGGCGGGCGGGCCTCGGCGTGCGGGAACACGAACTTCTTGAACGCCCACAGCCGGAAGCACATGGCGATCAGCGTGCCGAGGATGATGCCGCTGACGAAGTCGGCGATCTCCTGCACCGGCCGGCTGACGTCCGGGACGCTCAGGTGGAACACGTAGCGGGAGACGGCCAGCGGCAGCGAGTTGAGGGCGATGCCGATCGCGCTGACCGAGAAGAACAGGGCGGCCTCGTGGTGCCGTTCGCGGCCGCCGCGGGTGCGGAAGGACCATTCGCGGTTGAGCACGTAGGACAGCACGGTGCTCATCAGGGTGGCGATCACCAGCGCGGTGACCGGCTTCTCGTGCAGGACGGTCAGCTTCAGCCCGTAGTTGATCGCGGTGGTGGTCAGGAAGCACACACCGCCGACCACGAGGAATTTGACCGCTTCGTGATGTTTTCGCACCAGGCTGGTAAGCCGCATTCCGGCGACCCTAGTGCATCTCCGGCCCCGGAGCCGCCCCGCGACCCCCGTCAGAGTGCTGTGATCAGTGCCTCGGCGGCGACGCCGCGGGGCCGGTCGCTGACCTGCCCGTCGCCGATCTCCACGACCCGCCACCTGCCGTCGGCGTGCGGCGCGAGGTCGGCGGTGACGAACGGCAGATCGAGGGCGGTGATCGCCGCGCCGAGGACGGCGAGTCCGATTTCGCCCGGCGGGTCGTGCGGCGTGTCGGGGTGGGCGGTGATCAGCCGGCACTGCCCCGCGACCCACCAGGTCCGCACCTCGGCGGGGCCCAGCTCCTCGAAGCGGCGCAGCACGAAACCGCCGGTGAACTCGTCGCCGCGCAGCTCGCGCAGGCGGCTCGCCACCGTCCAGGCCGCCGCGGTGTCGGCCACGTCCGGCACGTACGCCGCCTCGTGCCAGTAGTGCTTCATCGACTTGGTGTAGTCGCGCAGCACCACCGGGCCGCTGCCCAGCACGGCCGCGGCCCGGTCGAAGTCGTCGCGCCCGTCACCGCTGGTCCAGACCGACTCCGGGGTCTGGTCCGCGATCGCGGCATACCAGCCCGGCAGCTCGTGCGCCCGCCGGTACTGCTCGGCGGAGGTGCGCATGCTCACACCCCGGCCGGCCAGTGCCCGCACCAGCGCCGCGTAGTGCCCGGCGCCCAGCATCCACCCGCGGTAGACCGCGCCGTCGCCGGCCGGCACCCGCGCCACCGCGGCCTCCGCGTCGCCGCGGCTCGCCGCATCGTGGTCGATCAGCGCCACCGGATGCCCGGCCTCGCGGGCGGCCCGCGCCTCCTCGGCGAAATGCTCGTCGACCCGGCGCGGTCGCATCACGTCAGCGGGAAACAACAACATCACCCGACGATAGATACACTCCGCCGACCAAGATCAAGGGGAGGTGGCGCCGGTGGGCGCGTCGAGCTGGACCAGTAGGGTCCCCTACCAGGACGATCTCGAGGCCGCGCTGCAGCAGGCCCGCGAGGAGGCCTACCGCGACGGCGACTACTACCGTGAGGAGCCGGACCCGCGCCTGCACGGGCTGGGCGAGCAGGAGTACGTCGCCGTGCTGCGCGCCGAGTACTTCCTCGACCCGGAGTCGGCCCGCGAGGCGTGGCAGGTCAGCCAGGCCCCGGTGACCGGCCCGGACTCGCTGCTGGCGGCGCAACCGGACTCCGGCGCCCACTCGGTCATCGACATGACCGCCGTGTCCCGGCGCCCGGAGCTCGGCGCGGTCGCGCCGCTTCCGGACGAGGACCTGGACCGCTGGTTCAGCACCCGCCGCCCGGACGCCGCCGCCGTCGAGCGGGCCCTGCGCAACGGGCTGAGCGGCTTCGAACGCTGGTCCGGCGCCTACGTGATCGCCTACGCCGGCGACCGGCCGGAGTCGATCTACTTCTTCGGCTGGAGCGGCGACTGACCTACCAGGCCACCGAGCCGACGCGCAGGTGCTGGTCCTGCGGGCTGTACCAGGAGAACAGGAACCGGTCGGCGGTGCTCAGCTCGGCGTGCCCGTTCAGCGCGTAGCAGGCGTAGCCCTCGCCGGAGCAGGTGTCCGGGACCTTGCCGGCCGGGCCGGGCGTCCACGGGCCGGCCGGGGACGGCGCCTCCAGGATCCGGAAGCCGCCGCTGCCGAACTCGGTCTGCACCAGCATGGCGAACCGGTGCTCGCCGAGCCCGGTGTAGTCGGCCACGTGCAGCGAACCGGCGAACGGCACGGCCACGATCGGGGCGGTGAGCGCCGGATCCGGCTGCCAGGCGCCGTTCCACCAGCGGTAGTTCGCCGGATCGCCCCACGCCGCCGGGTCCGCGCCGACCCGGGCCACGGTGATCTCGCCGGAGTCGACGTCGTGGGCGTAGAGGTAGAGGTGCCCGTCGTCGCCGAAGACCGGGGAGCCGAGACGCTGGGTGACCGGCAGGCCGGCTTCCAGGGGCTGCGCGGCGAACGGGGTGTGCGAGGCCGTGATCCGGTTGGTCACCGGGTCGTAGACGGCCAGGGTCACCCGCTGCGTGGGCATCCGGGTCGGCGAGAACACGCACGCTTCGGCGTACACAATCAGCAGTTGCCCGGTCCGGGGAATGCGTGCGAGACCGGCGGGCCAGGCCGCCGGATAGGGGTTGACGCCGTCGCAGCTCTGCTGCGCGGCGGCGCGCAGGCCGCGCGGCGTGGGCAGGAAGGGCGCCGGGCCCGGGAGCCCGGCCCGGTGCGGCGCGGGCGGGGTGGGCACCTCACGCATCGCCGTCGGCACCGACCCCCGGGTGTACGGGCCGACCGCCGCCGTCGTCCCGGGAAGGAACTCGATCCCCCCGCGCTGTGCGGTGTCGCCGAACAGCCACAGGCTCTCGTCCGCGGACCAGGCGGCGCTGATCCCGGCGTCGCGCAAGATCGGCCGGTCCGTGGTGTCCGCGGTCGACAGCGGCCGCCCGAGGTCGATCGTCGCCGCGGTCCGGTCGCCGGCGGTCCGGAAGCTCTGGACGTCACCCACGCAGCCGGCCCGGCAGAACCGGCTGCGATAGACCGTGTCCGGGCTCAGCCCGGTGATCTCCTCGGACACCCGCCCGGCGCCGGGCCCGGCCTCCCGCCGTGGGGTGGCCACGATCTCGGTGGTGCCGGCCGGCCAGTACTCGAACCAGTAGGTGCAGCGATCCTCGCAGCCGGGCTGGGCGTGCAGGATCGCACTGGTCACGGCCACCCTCGGCAGCGCGCTCGCCGTGCAGCCGAGAAGCAGGAGGGTGAACAGCACCACGAGCACGACCCGCATCGATCCATCGTGGCACCGGCTGGCACGGGGTGGCACCCGCCGGGCATGATCCACGGATGATCACTCACCGGAGGTGGCTGCCCGTCGTGGCGGTGCTCGCCCTGCTCGGCGGCTGCACGTCGTCCCCGACCGACGGGATGACGAAGGAGGAGGTCGTCGACGCCTACGTGCAGGCGATCCAGGACGGCGACCGGGTCCGCCTCGTCGAGCTCAACGATCCACGGCTGGACCGGCACGCGCCGATCGACGTCCGGATCGCCGCGGTCGGTGACCGGGAGTGGAGCGGCTCGCGGATCACCTGGGTGGAGCATCCGGTCACCGGCCAGTTCGACTCCGCGCGGATCACCGCCACCGGCCCGGACGGCGAACCGATCTCGGACCAGGTCCACGTCACCCTCGGCGACGACGGCTCCTGGTATCTCAGCCTCGGCGAGCGCACCCCGCAGCCCGGCGATCCGGAACCCGCCTCGACGGTCCGCTCGCATCAGTGAAGTCACCGGTCTGACTGCGCGACCAGCCTGATCAGGTCGGCCCGCGACGACACGTCCAGCTTGGTGAACACCTTGCGCAGGTGGTAGTCGACGGTACGCGGGCTGAGGAACAGCTGCGCGGCGACCTCCCGGTTGGTGGCGCCCGCACTGACGATCCGGGCGATCTGCACCTCCTGCGGGGTGAGCTGCTGCATCGTCCCCGGTTCCCGTTTGCGGGCGGTCTCCCCGGTGGCGCGCAGCTCGGTGCGGGCCAGCTCGGCCCAGCCCGGCAGGCCGAGCCGGTCGAACGTCTCATGGGCGGCGCGCAGGTGCACCCGGGCCTCGGCACGCCGCCGCCGGCGCCGCAGTCGCTCGCCGCGCAGGAGTTCGGTACGGGCCGTGTCGAACGGCCGCCCGCCGTGCCGGTGCAGGGCCAGCGCCTCGGCGAAATGCTCGTCCTCGCCGGTCAGCAGGCCCCGGCAGCGCGCCCGCAGGGCCCGGCCCCAGACCGAGCCGGTCGCCTCGGCCCACGTGTCCAGGCGCTGCAGCGCGGCGCGCGCCTGCGGCATCCGATCGGTCCGCACGGCGGCCTCGACCAGGTCGGCCGCGGAGAAGACCCGCACCACCGGGTGGGACTCCCCCGGACCGCCGTCGGCCAGCGCCGCCAGCCGGTCGGCCGCGTTCTCCGGCCGCCCGGCGCCGAGGTCCAGCAGCGCCAGCGACCACGACGCGATCCCGGCGGCCGGCCCGATCCGGTGGCCCAGGGCGTGCGCGTGGGCCGCCGCCGCCTGGTCGCGGCACTCCTGCTCGCGGCCGTGCACCGCGGCGATCCACGCCAGCACGCTACGCAGATGCGCCGCCGGGTGGCCCTGCCCGAGCTCCACGGCGATCCGCAGCCCGTCCGCCGCGTGCGCCCGCGCCGCGCTGAACCGGCCGGTCCAGGCGTCCAGGGAGGAGAGCGGCGCCAGCAGGCCCGGCAGCATCGCGGCCGCGCCCGCCGCCCGCGCCCGGGTGACCGCCGTCGCGAACAGCCCCATCGCGACCGCGTCGTCGCCGAGGAACAGCGCGCCGGCGGCGCTCAGCATCAGCGCGCGGGCGTCCGAGGTGTGCCCGGCCCGGCCGGCCGCGTCGCGCAGGTGACCGACCGCGGCGGCCGTGTCCCCGCTGAGCAGGTTGTCGAAACCGACGACCAGCTCCGCGCTGAGCGGCACCGCCTCGTCCGGCACCGGCAGCGCGGTCAGCCGCCGGGCCGCCTCGTGCAGGCCCGGCACGTCGCCGGCCAGCCAGGCGGCCTGCCCGGCCTCGGTCAGCATGCGGGCGGCCCGCACGGGGTCCAGCGAGGCGATCGGCTCGGCCGCGCCGACCAGCATCGCGTACGCCGTGGTCAGCTCCCCGCCGGTGCCCTCGATGGAACCGCGCAGGTGCTCGGCACGCGCCCGCGCCGCCGGCTCGGTGACGAGCTCCCCGGCCCGGTCGAGCAGGGTCCTGGCCCGCGCCGGCTGACCTGCCTGCCACGCCGCCTCGGCCGCGTCGGTCAGCCGTTCCCCGCGCAGTCCCGGCGACGCGGTCAACGTGGCCGACCGCTCGTACGCGCTGCTCGCCGCGGCGTGCCCACCGCGTTGCCGCGCCCGTTCCGCGCAGCGGTGCAGGTCCG
>NZ_JBEZZB010000106.1:17834-36968 GCF_040638955.1 Actinoplanes sp. NPDC024001 | reverse complement strand
CTCACCGAGACGCCGGACCAGGTCGGCGACCCGCCACCGCGGCCGGTGCGCCAGCCGGGCGCCGGCCAGCCGGATCGCCAGCGGCAGCCCGCCGCACCGCCGCACCACCTCGGCCGCCGCCTCCGGCTCGGCCACCACCCGCTCCCCGACGATCCGGGTGAGCAGTGCGATCGACTCGCCGGTGTCCAGCAGCGGCAGCGGCTCCGGCTGCACCCCGTCCAGCCCGGCCAGCCGCCGCCGGCTGGTCACCAGCGCCAGACTTCCCGCCGACGTCGGCAAGAGATCCGCCACCTGCGCGCTGGACGCCGCGTTGTCCAGGACCACCAGCACCCGGCGGCCGGACAGCTCGGTGCGCCAGAGCGCCACCCGGCCCACCAGATCGGCGGGGATCGTCTCGGCACTCAGCCCGAGCTGCCGCAGCAGCACCAGCAGCGCCGCGCCCGGCTCGACCGGCTCCTCCGCACTGTGTCCCTGCAGGTCGACGAAGAGATGCGCGTCCGGATAGCGATCGCCGACCAGCGCCGCCAGGTGCAGCGCCAGCGTGGTCTTGCCGCTGCCGGCCATCCCGTCGATCACCAGCACCCCGGACATCTCGCCGAGCAGGCGCTCCACCAGATCGTCGCGGCCGGTGAAGTCCCGCACCGTCCGGGGCAGGCAGCGGATCCGCGCGGCGGTGCGCTCGGGCGCCGGGACCGCGCCGTTGAGGATCTCCCGGTGCACGGCCTGCAGCTCCGGGCCGGGTTCGATGCCGAGTTCGTCGCTGAGCACCTGCCGGGCGTTGCGGAACTCGGCCAGCGCGTCCGCCTGCCGGCCGGCCCGGTACAGCGCGATCATCAGCTGCCCGCGCAGCCGTTCCCGCAGCGGGAAACGCCGGACCAGCTCGCCGAGCTCGCTGAGGATCTCCCGCGCCCGGCCGGCGCCGAGTTCGAGCTCGATCCAGTCCTCGACGGCCAGGGCCCGCCGTTCGTCCAGCGCGGCGGCCGCCTGCCGCACGCCGGGCGCGTCGATCTCGGCGCAGGCCGGGCCGCGCCAAAGATCAAGAGCTTTCCGGTACGTGTACCGCGCACTCCCCGCGTCCCCGGCGGTCCGGGCCTCCGCCACGAGCTGGGCGAACGCCACCACGTCCGACTCGTCGGGGCCGGCGACGATCCCGTACCCCGCCGGGTCGGTCCGGATGGCGTCCGGTGGCAGCGCCCGCCGCAGCCGGGAGATGCAGGTCTGCACCTGGCCGCGGGCGGTGGCCGGCGGGTCGGCGCCCCACACCGCCTCGGTGATCTCGCTGAGCCCGACGATCCGGCCCGGGTGCAGCAGCAGCATCGCCAGCACGACCCGGTCCCGGCCGGCGGTGATCGCGACCGGTTCGCCGTCCACCGTCACCGACAGCGGGCCCAGGAGCCGGTAGCGCAGCTCAGCCACGGCGGCGCTCCAGTGCGAACCGCTCCGGCACGCCCAGCTGCTCGAACAGGTCGAGCGCCTCGGCCCGCAGCCGCTGCGCCCGCTCCGGGTCCTCGTCCTCGACGCAGTCGGCGATCCCGGCCAGCGCGCGGCCGACCGAGTACGGCTGCTGAGCCGTGTGGGCGATCCGCAGCGACCGCTCGAACTGGGCCAGGGCACCCGGCACGTCGCCGGAGCGCCGCAGCGTGATCCCGTAGTCGTGGACGAACTCGGCCGCGTACCGGGCTTCCCCGGCCCACTCCACGATCTCGACGGCTCGCCGGTGCTCGGCCAGCGCCGCCTCGCAGTCGCCCAGTTCGGCCAGCAGGACCCCCAGGTCGGTACGGGCCTCCGCCTCCAGCAGGACCAGCCCCTCCCGTATGAACATCGCGAGGGCGACCTCCACGTACCGTTTGGCGACCTGCGGCGTGATCAGGCCGAGCCGCCGTTTGCTGCGCTGGATCTGCAGCAGGCAGCCGGCCTTCTGGTGGATCTCCCGACCGCCGGCCGCCTCGATCAGCCGGAGCCGGTCGATGCGCAGCGCCTCCCGGTATCGGCCGAGTTTCTGGTAGGCGACCGAGAGCTGAGTGAGCGAGGCGAGGGGCGCCGTCGCCGAGTTGGCCCGCAGGCTTCGCCGCGCCATCTCGATGCCCTCGGTGAACTGGCTGGTCGCGACGAGGATCGAGGCGAGGTTGCCGAGCGCCCAGGCGACCATCGTCGCGTCGCCCTGCCGCTCCCGGATCCGGATGTAGATCTCGAGATATTCGCGCGCCTTGCGGTAGTCCCCGTTGCGGTAGTGGAAGGAGGCGACGCCGTTGGCCGACAGCGCCACACCGTCGTCGTCGCCCTGCTCCCGGGCCACCGCGAAGCCCCGTTCGTGCAGCACGATGACGTCCTGGTGGTAACCCCGGTAGAACAGCAGGTACCAGGCCGCCCGAGGAATCCACCAGGCGTACGCGGGATGGCCCGAACGCACCGCCGCTTCCAGGAAGGAGCCGAGATCGGGCCGGTACCGCTCCAGCCGGGCGGCCGGGTCGGCGATCGCCGCGACCAGCTCGGGCCGGAGCGCCGTCAGGCCCTTCAGGTCGTACTGCAGCCTCGGCGCGTAGGAGCGTGTGACGGACGCCGCCAGCGCGAAGGTCTCCAGGTTGAGCACGGACAGCAGGGCTCGGCTGCGCTCCTGCGCGGACAGCCCGTCGGCCAGCGCGGCGGCGAACTCCCGCAGCAGGTCGTGCATGCGGTAGACGCCGGGCTCCGGCTCCTCCAGCAGGTGCACGTCCACCAGCTCGTCGAGCAGTTCCCCGGCCTGGTCCAGGTCGAGGTCGTCGAGGGCGGCGGCCGCCGGAGCGTCGACGGTGGCGCCCGGGTAGAGGCCGAGCTTGCCGAACAACCGCTGCGCCTCGGCACCGAGCTGACCGTAGGAGAGCGCGAACGCGTTCCCGACGGTGCGGTCCTCGACCGCCAGCTCGGGCAGCACCGCCTCACCCAGCCGCCGGACCAGATCCGCGACCCGCCACCGCGGCCGGTGCGCCAACCGGGCGCCGGCCAGCCGGATCGCCAGCGGCAGACCACCGCACCGCCGCACCACCTCGGCCGCCGCCTCCGGCTCAGCCACGACCCGCTCCCCGACGATCCTGGTCAACAGCGCGATCGACTCGTCGGTGTCCAGCAGCGGCAGCGGCTCCGGCTGCACCCCGTCCAGCCCGGCCAGCCGCCGCCGGCTGGTCACCAGCGCCAGGCTCCCCGCCGAAGTCGGCAACAGGTCCGCCACCTGCGCGCTGGACGCCGCGTTGTCCAACACCACCAGGGCCCGCCGCCGGGCCAGCTCGGTCCGCCACAGCGCCACCCGGCCCACCAGATCGGCGGGGATCGTCTCGGCGCTCAGCCCGAGCTGCCGCAACAGCACCAGCAGCGCCGCGCCCGGCTCGACCGGCTCCTCCGCACTGTGCCCCTGCAGATCCACGAACAGGTGCGCGTCCGGATAGCGATCACCGACCAGCGCCGCCAGGTGCAGCGCCAGCGTGGTCTTGCCACTGCCGGCCATCCCGTCGATCACCAGCACCCCGGACATCTCGCCGAGCAGGCGCTCCACCAGCCACTCGCGACCGGTGAAGTCCCGCACCGTCCGCGGTAGACAGCGGACCTGCTCGACGGCCCGGCCCTCCGGCCGGCGCGGCTCCGGCACGCGTCCACTCAGGATCTCCTGGTGCAGATCCTGCAGCTCCTTGCCGGGCTCGATGCCGAGTTCCTCGACGAGCGTCTCGCGGGTGCGGCGGAACTCGGCGAGCGCGTCCGCCTGCCGCCCGGCCCGGCAGAGCGCGAGCATGAACTGCCCGCGCAGCCGTTCCCGCAGCGGGTACTGCTCGACCAGGGAGGCGAGCTCGCCGAGCAGGTCCCGGTCGGTCCCCGCGGCGAGCTCCAGACTCACCCAGTCCTCGATCGCGGCGGCACGCAGCTCCTCCAGCGAGGCGGCGAGACGCCGCACGGCGGGCGCGTCGATCTCGGCGCAGGCCCGGCCGCGCCAAAGATCAAGACCTTGCCGGTACGCGCGCCGCGCCTCCTCCGGGTCCCCCGCGGCCCGCGCCTCGTCCACCAGCCCGGCGAAGACCTGCGCGTCCAGCTCACCCCGCTCGACCTGGATGCCGTAACCGGCGCGGTCGGTGAGGATGGCGTCCGGCAGCGCACGCCGCAGCCGGGAGACGCAGGTCTGCAACTGCCCGCGGACGGTGGCCGGCGGCTCGGCGCCCCAGACCGCCTCGGCGAGCTCGCCCCAGCCGACGATCCGTCCCGGGTGCAGCAGCAGCATGGCGAGCACGATCCGATCACGACCCGCCGTGATTGCCACCGTCTGTTCGTCGCCGGTGACGGAGAGTGGCCCCAGGATGCGGTAGCGCAAGGTAGTCACCCGTTCCGTGTGCCGTATCGGCGAGCCTAGCCGAGATCGGCGACAGCGGATCGACAGAGGATCGAGAGCGGCATGCCGCACCCTAGTCAGAGCACCGCTTCGCCGCCCTTTGCTTCCCTGGCGCCCCCCAGGAGCGACGAAGCGGTCAATCATGAGAACGGGGGCGTACGGCCCGCTCGTGGGACTCTCCACGGGCGGGCTGTTCGTATCTTGCTGATCACTCACGGTTGGACGGGAGCGGCAACGGAACGTACCGTCGGCGGAGTTTGATTCACCCCCCGACGAAGAGGATCCCTGATGCGACGCGCCATCCTGGCCGTGCTCGCCGGCGGCCTACTGCTGACCGGCGCCGCCTGTGACAGCGATGCGGACACCAGCGAGATCGCGGCCCCGGCTGCCACCACCGCCCCGGCGGCGCCGGCCAGCACGGCACCGGCCCCGGACTACTCGGCGGACACCGAGAAGGTCTGCGGTCGCCTCGACAAGATCTTCAGCGCCGCGCTGGCCGGTGAGTTCGGCGCCGCGATGGGCAAGATGATCGCCCAGAAGGAGGCGAAGCAGGCCGAGGAGGCGGCCAAGGCGGAGAAGGCCGCGGCCGCCGAGCTGAAGTCGGTGGGCGCCCAGATCCGCGAGGAGACCGTCGCCGCGCAGGATCCCGAGCTGAAGGCGGCCGGCGAGACGTCGGCCGCGAAGATCGAGAAGAGCGCGCAGAACCGCGACTACATCGAGAAGGTCAAGACCTCCAAGGACCTCGACCGCACCCTCAAGACCCAGGTTCAGGAGTGGCTGAGCCCGGTCACCGGCTACTGCGCCTGATCCGGGCCGGCGGCGGCCGCCGCTGCGGTCAGCGGCGGCCGATCCCCAGAACCGGCTTGGTCACCTCGGCGAAGAAGTCGTTGCCCTTGTCGTCGACGACGATGAAGGCCGGGAAGTCCTCGACCTCGATCTTCCACACCGCCTCCATGCCGAGTTCCGGGAACTCGAGCACCTCGACGTGCCGGATGCAGTCCTGCGCCAGCCGGGCCGCCGGGCCACCGATCGAGCCCAGGTAGAAGCCGCCGTAGGTGTTGCAGGCGTCGGTCACCTGCTTGGACCGGTTGCCCTTGGCGAGCATCACCATCGAGCCGCCGGCCGCCTGGAACTTCTCCACGTACGAGTCCATCCGCCCGGCCGTGGTCGGGCCGAACGAACCGGACGCGTACCCCTCCGGGGTCTTGGCCGGGCCGGCGTAGTAGACCGCGTGGTCGCGCATGTACTGCGGCATCGGCTCGCCGGCGTCCAGCCGCTCCGCGATCTTCGCGTGCGCGATGTCGCGGGCGACGACCAGCGGGCCGGTCAGCGACAGCCGGGTCTTCACCGGGTACTTGCTCAGCTCCGCGCGGATGTCGGTCATCGGCCGGTTCAGATCGATCTGCACCACCGGCTCTTCGCCGAGGTCGACGTCCGGCAGGTAGCGGGCCGGGTCGGTCTCGAGCCGCTCCAGCCACACGCCGGACGGGGTGATCTTGGCGACCGCCTGGCGGTCCGCCGAGCAGGAGACCGCGATGGCGACCGGGCAGGACGCGCCGTGCCGGGGCAGCCGGACGACCCGCACGTCGTGGCAGAAGTAGCGCCCGCCGAACTGCGCGCCGATGCCGAAGTCCCGGGTCAGCTCCAGGACCGCGGCCTCCAGCTCCAGGTCACGGAAGCCGTGCGCCAGCATCGTGCCCGAGGTCGGCAGGTTGTCCAGGTATTTCGCGCTGGCCAGCTTGGCGGTCTTCAGCGCGTGCTCGGCGCTGGTGCCGCCGACCACCACGGCCAGGTGGTAGGGCGGGCAGGCCGACGTACCGATCAGGCGCAGTTTCTCGTCCAGGAACTGCATCATCCGCTGCGGGTTCAGCAGCGCCTTCGTCTCCTGGTAGAGGTACGACTTGTTGGCCGAGCCACCGCCCTTGGCCATGAACAGGAACTTGTACGCGTCCGGCTGGCCGCCCGGGTCCTCGGCGTAGAGCTCGATCTGCGCCGGCAGGTTGGTCCCGGTGTTCTTCTCGTCCCACATGGTCAGCGGCGCGAGCTGCGAGTAGCGCAGGTTGAGCCGGGTGTAGGCCTGGTAGACGCCGAGCGCGATGGCCGCCTCGTCGGTGCCGTCGGTGAGCACGTGCCGGCCGCGCTTGCCCATCACGATCGCGGTGCCGGTGTCCTGGCACATCGGCAGCACGCCGCCGGCCGCGATGTTCGCGTTGCGCAGCAGGTCGAGCGCGACGAACCGGTCGTTCGGCGACGCCTTCGGGTCGTCGATGATCGAGCGCAGCTGGGCCAGGTGGGCCGGTCGCAGGTAGTGGGCGATGTCGTGCATCGCCTCGGCGGTGAGCAGGGTCAGCGCTTCCGGCTCCACGGTCAGGAACCGTCGGCCGCCCGGGCCCTCGACGACATCCACACCCTCGTCGGTGACCAGGCGGTACTCGGTCATGTCCGCACCGGTCGGGAGGAGCGGCGAGTAGCTGAAATCGGCGCCTCTGCTCATGAGCGGCAAGCCTAGGGCAGCGAGGTAGCAGGACGCGAACCCATCCCCGGCGCTTCGCGCGCCGGGTCACATCAGGTGAACGCCAGGTACGCCATGTCGCGGCCGCGAACGGCGATCATGCCGTCCGGGCCGACGGCGAAGACCTTCGCATCGGTACGCACATCGGCACGGACCGCCCCCGAGGACGGCGCCAGCGCGGTGACCCGGTTTCCCGAGACGACGATCACCGCGTACGGGGTGAGAGCCGCCCCCGCATCGGCCCGTCCGGTCTGCCGCCACACCGCCTTGTCCTTGCTGAACGACCAGCCGCGCACGGTGTCGTCCTTGCGGATCACCGCGTAGGCGTCGTTCACGGCGACCACCTCGGACTCCTTGTCGCCGTACCAGAGGTTGCGCCCGTCGTAGCCGTTGATCAGCACCTCGCGCCCGTACGGGTCGACGCCGAGCACCACGTTGTAGCCGCCCGCCGGGTCCCGCCCCTGCTCGCAGTCCGACCCGTTCTCCGCGGTCCGCAGGTTCAGCCCGTCCCGGCGCCACACCACGTTGCTGCGGGGCGGATCGGTGGCGACCACCCCGTAATAGCAGGTGCCGTCGCGGGGTGTGCCGGTCACCGTCAGCACCCGCCCGCCGACCACCGCGACCCGCTGGTCCCGGCCCGGCCGGACGGTCTGCACGAGCTTGCCGGTGGCGGTGTCGATCACCCGGATCTGCTCGTCGTCGGGGAACCCGAGCAGGCCGGGCAGCTTCGGCGGCCCGGCCACGTCGTCATCCACCTCGTCGCTGGTCAGCCGGCGGGTGTCGGGCAGGTCCGGGTTGGCCGCGTCGAGGACGAACCCGATGCTGCCGGTGTCCACGGTCCAGAGCTGGGCGCCGGACTTCGGGTCCCAGGCGGTCAGCCGGCAGTCGTCGCCGCCGGAGCAGCTCAGGTCGACGATCGCGTCCTGATAGGTCCAGACCGCGCTGGCCGTGGTGTCGGCCCGCCGCTGCGCCCCGGTCCGCGGGTCGAGCACCTGGTAGCCCTTGGTCAGCAGCCGGCCGGTGACCACCACCGCGTCCGAGCCCTGGCCGGCGATCGAGGCCCAGTCCGCGTCCGACGACCAGAGCGGCACCGCGGCGGTCAGCCCGTACGCCTCCACCGACGTCCGGTACTCGACGATCACCGCGTCCCCGGCGATGGCGACGCTCTGCGGGGTGCCGCCGAGTTCCTGCTCCCACCGCGAACCGGGCGCGACCGGCCCGCTCGTGGTGATCCACGACCAGATCTGCGGGAACGGATTCCACACGCCGGTACTCGCCAGGACCGTGACGGTCACGGCGGCGACGAGCGCGAACCCCTTCCCAGCCGAGGCCATGCGGACACCGTAGTGACCTCGATCCACATCTCCCGCGAGCGCGGAAAGTCCGTGTCGGCCCCTTATCGGCGATTTGCCGAGTGCACCAGCGGCACCGTCCGGTACGGAATCAGCTCGGCCAGCGCGATGATCGTGTGCGCCCGGAGGATCCCCTCGTAGCCGACGATCTGGTCGATCACGCGCTGCAGGTCGGCGTTGGCCCGGGCGACGATCCGGCACAGGATGTCCCCGCTGCCGGTGATCGTGTGCGCCTCCAGCACCTCGGGAATCTCCGCCAGGTGCTCGGCGACGGCGTCGTGGCCGTACCGTTGCCTGATCTCCAGGGTGACGAAGCTGGTGACGCCGAACCCGATCGCGGCCGGGACCACCTCGGGGCCGAAGCCCTTGATCGCGCCCCGCGCGATCAGCTTGTCCAGCCGCGCCTGCACGGTGCCGCGGGCCACCGCGAGCCGCCGGGAGAGCTCCAGCACACCGATCCGCGGCTCCTCGGCCAGCAGCGCGATGAGACGCGCGTCGAGATCGTCCAGCTGGACAGTCTGCTCACCCATCGGGCGAAACTACCCCACCGCCTGCACAGTCTGGCCAACTTCGGGCGCGCCTCTTGCCCATCCGCGCGGGCAGCGCGCACCTTAGGAAAGGGACCCGGCCCGCAGGGAACCGTCAGGCTGTCGTGGTAAAGGTTTGCGCATGAGTTCCCTTCCCGCGGGTTGGTACAAAGACCCGGCCGACACCAGCACCCAGCGTTACTGGGATGGTGAGGGCTGGCTGGGCAAGGCCATCCCGGCCGACGCGGTCCCGCCGGACGGACCGCCCGCGGTCGAGGCGGAACCGCAGGTTCCCGCGTCTCCTGCGCCGGCCCCGCAACAGCCCCAGCCCCAGCAGTTCGGCGCGCCGCCGCCGGGTTACCCGGCCCAGCCGACCGCGCCGCCGGCCTACGGTCCGCCGCCGGGCTGGGGACCGCAGCCGGGCTGGGGCCCGCCGCCGCAGCCGGGCGCGCAGACCCCGCCGCCGGGCTGGCAGCAGCCACCGCCGCCGCCCGGCTGGCAGCCGCATCCCGGTCAGCCGGGGCAGCCGATGCACGCGTACATGTACCCGATGCCGCAGGCGATGCCGCACGGTCTGCCGCTCGCCGGCCTGGGCCGGCGGCTGACCGCCCGGCTGATCGACATCGCCGTGGTGATGGCGCTCAACGTCGTGGTCAACGGCTGGTTCATCTACCAGTACTTCCAGGACTTCGCGCCGATCTTCCAGGAGTACATGCGGCAGGTCGCGGCCGGCAACCAGAACGTCACGGTCGAGCCGACCCCGCGCATGCAGACGCTCTCGGTCGCCATCCTGACCGTCGCGACCCTGCTCTGGCTGCTCTACGAGGCGCCGGCGACGGGCACCCGCGGCCAGACCCTCGGCAAGCGGGCGATGGGGATCAAGGTGCTGCCGGTCGAGGGCACCACACCGCTCGGCTTCGGCCGGGCGTTCACCCGCTGGGCCCGGCTCGGCATGTGGACGCTGTTCTGGTGGTGCGGCGTCGGCCTGATCGTGCAGTTCCTGGCCTCCCTCTCGCCCGTGTTCGACCCCCGACTGCGCCAGGCCTGGCACGACAAGGCGGCGGCCACCGTCGTCGTCGCGCTGCCGCCCGGCGCGCACCCGACCGTCGAGGCCGCACCGCGCGGCGATCTAACCGGAGGACCGAAATGACCCGGCTGACCCGCGCCGACCTGGACGCGCTCCCCAACTACGTGCCCGGCCGCAACGTCGCCGACCTCGCCCGTGAGCTGGGCATCGCCGAGGCGGTCAAGCTGGCCAGCAACGAGGTGCCGTACGGCCCGTTGCCCGGCGTGGTGGAGGCGGTGACCGAGGCGGCGGCCTCCGTGCACCGCTACCCCGACATGGGCGTGGTCCGGCTGCGCGACGAGATCGGCGAGCGGTTCGGGGTGAGCCCGGAGCGGGTCGTCACCGGCTGCGGCTCGGTGGCCCTGGCCGAGATCCTGGCGAAGGCGACCTGCCTGCCGGGCGACGAGATCGTCTACTCGTGGCGGTCCTTCGAGGCGTACCCGATCATCGCCGCCGGCGGGGGTGCGACCAGCGTGCGGGTGCCGAACACCGCGGCGCACGGCCACGACCTCACCGCGATGGCCGAGGCGATCACCGACCGCACCCGGATGGTCTTCGTCTGCAACCCGAACAACCCGACCGGCACCAGCGTGCGCAAGGCTGAGATCGACCGGTTCCTCGCCGAGGTGCCCTCCGACGTGCTGGTGGTGCTCGACGAGGCGTACCGGGAGTTCGTCACCGACCCCGACGTGCCGGACGCGCTGGAGACCTACGGTGACCGGCCGAATGTGGTGGTCCTGCGCACCATGAGCAAGGCGTGGGGCCTGGCCGGCCTGCGGATGGGTTACCTGGTCGCCCAGCCCGAGGTGGCGACCGCCGTGCGCAAGGTGGTCACCCCGTTCTCCACCAGCATGGTCGCGCAGGCGGCGGCGCTGGCCGCGCTCGCGCAGGAGGACGAGGTCCGCCGCCGGTGCTCGCTGGTCGTCGCCGAACGGGACCGGCTCACTGAGGCGCTGCGCAAGCTCTCCGTCCCGGTGCCGGACAGCCAGGCCAACTTCGTCTGGCTGCCGCTCGGCGAGCGGACCGCCGAGTTCAGCGCCGCCTGCGAGAACCGCGGCGTCATCGTGCGCGGCTTCCACCCCGAGGGCGTCCGGGTGACCGTCGGCACCCCCGAGGAGAACGACCTGTTCCTCGCCGCCGCCGAGGCTGCCCTCGCCTGATCACCGGGTGGAGTTGCGGCGCCGAGCGCACCGCAACTCCACACCCGGTCAGTGGAGGGCGGCAGCCTCGGCCCGATCATGGTCGGCCCGGCTGATCCGCGCCGGGAAGACGCCCGGCGACAGCACCACCAGCACGCTGGCGATCAGCGCGAACCCCGCCGCCAGCAGCGGCAGCACTCCGAGGTGCCCGGCGCCCACCAGCCGCTCCCCCACGAACGCCCCACCGCCGATCCCGATCTGGAACGCCACCACGTAGACCGCCGACGCCGCGTCCCGGGCCCTCGGCGCCACCCGCAGCACGGCCGCCGCGAGGAAGACCGGAATGGCCGTGAACGCACCACCCCACAGCAGCGTCGCCACCACGGTGGGAACCGTCCCCAGCACCGGCGCCAGCAGCCCCACCGACACCGTCACGGTGACCGTCAACCCGAGAACCAGCGGCCCCGGCCGCCGGTCCACGAACCGGCCCACCACGAAGTTGGCGAGCAGGCCCACGCCGCCGTATCCCAGCAGCAGCGCGCTGAGCGCCGCCCCGTCCAGCCCGGCGTCCCGGCGAACCAGCGGCGCGATGTACGTGTACGCCGCGAAGTGCCCCACCACCAGCACCGTCGTGATCAGGCAGAGCCGCGCCACCGGCCCGTCCCGCAGCACCCGCACCGCGCCCCGCAGCTGCTCCCCGGTGCGTGCGGCCAGGTCCCGTGGCAGCGGCGCCAGCGCGGGCAGCACGGCCAGCAGCAGCCCCACGCAGACCGCCCCGGCGACGGCGAACACGCCGACCGCCGACCGCCACCCGAGGGCCTGGCCGAGGGCCGTACCCAGCGGAACCCCGAGCACGATGGCGAGCGAGTTGCCCAGGAAGACCAGCGCCGTCGCCCGCCCACCCTGCCCGGGCGGCGCCAGCCGCACGATGATCGGCCCGATCACCGACCAGAAGACACCGTGCGCGAGCGCGCAGACCAGCCTGCTCAGTGTCAGCAACTCGAACGTGGGCGCGAGCGCCGCCGCCCCCTGTGACACCGCGAAAATCGCTACCGTGACGGCGATCAGAGTGTGTCGCGGCACCCGCATGGTGAGCGCGGTGAGCGGGATGGTGCTGAGCGCGGCCACCACGGCGTAACTCGTCAGCAGGAGCCCCACCTGCGCCTCGGTCACGCCGAGGTCGGCGGAGATCTGCGGGAGGAGTCCGACGGGGAGGGTTTCGGCGGTGACGTAGCAGAACGTCGAGGCACCGAGTACGACCAGCGCCGGGCGGTTGAGTCTCACCCCCGGAGAATAAGCTCTTATCTAGAGCAAAAACAGGGAGATCTGCTGTGACGACCCGCTCCACCGAACTGCTCCGAGTGGTGCATCACCGCCCCGGCGTGACCCGCGCCGACGCGGCGCGCCTGCTCGGCGTCGGCACCGGTGCGGCCACCGAACTCGTCACCAAGCTGAGCCGGGCCCGGCTGCTGGTCCAGGCCCCGGCGGCGCCGAGCGGCGCCCGCGGCCGCCCCACCACCGTGCTGCTGCCGCACCCCGAGGGCCCGCTCGTGCTCGCCGTCGCCATCAACCACGAGGCCTGGCGGATCGACGTGGTCGAGCTCGGCGGCACCACCGCCACGTCCCGCACCGGACGGCACGCGGCCACCGAGTGGGTCCCGGTCCGCACCGCGATCACCGCCGCCGTCGACGATCTCCTCTCCCGGTACGGACGCCGCCCGCGCGCCATCGGCGTCTCCGGCCCCGGTACGGTCTCCCGCTCGTTCCGTCTCGACGCCTCCGGGCTGAACTGGCACGACGTCGACCTGACCGAGTTGTGGCCCGCCGCCGACGTCTTCGTGGCCGGCAACGACGCCACCCTGGCCGCCACCGCCGAGTCCAGCCGAGGTGCCGCCGCCGGCGCCGCGGTCGCCCTGCACCTGCGGATCGAGGCCGGCCTGGGCGGCGCCGTGGTCGAGAACGGCCGCCCGGTGATCGGCGCACGGGGCGCCGCCGGCGAGTTCGGCCACATGCCGTTCGGCGACCCCGCGATCACCTGCCCCTGCGGCGCCCGCGGCTGCTGGGGCTCGGCCGTCGACGGCACCGCGCTGGCCCGCCTGCTCGGCGACCCGCCACCGCGCGACCCGATCTCCTACGCCCGCCGGATCATCGCCACCGAGGAGCACCTGCCCGCCGTCCGGGTGGTCGGCGAGGCGCTGGGCCGCGGCATCGCGGGCCTGGTCAACGGCCTGGACGCGGACCTGGTCACGCTGGGCGGCCTCGGCGTCGACCTGCTCGCCGCCGTGCCCGAGGCGATCCACGCCGCCTACCGTGACGGCCTCATGCTGATCCACCGCGAGTCCCCGCCGCCGGTCATCCCGGCCACCCTGGGTGACGACGACGGCCCGATCGCCGGCGCCGCCGAGGAGGCCTGGGCCGCCCTGCTGCCCCGGCTGGCCTGACCGCGCCGGTCAGAGCGCAGCGATGATCACGGTGTCCAGCGTCAGGTAGTAGACCGGCGACTCCGGATCGTCCGGTGCGTCCTCCCGCAGCCGCTCCATCGCCAGGAACCGTCCGGTCAACCGGTACCCACCCGGCTTCCACTCGGTGCTCTCGGTGCCGTAGGCGAGCGGGAACGAGTAGTTCTCCGTCCCGGTGCGGGCGTCCACCCCGACCAGCGTGTTGTCCGGGGTCAGCAGCACCACGGTGGACGACGTGCCGCCCAGGATTCGGGCCGCGCCGGCCCGGCTCCACAGCTGCGCGCCGTCCGCGGTGCGCGCGCTCACCGCGGTCTCCGAGGCCGCGACGACCACACCGGCGGCGATCGTCGTGCCGGGCGCGTCCAGGCCGGCCGCCCGCTGTGGTGATCCCTCGCCGATGATCCAGCCCTGTCCGGCGCCGTCGCGGAACCCGGCGCAGCCCGAGCCGCCCGAGTCGCAGCCGACCGGCTCGAACGGCCCGGCCGGCCAGCCCGCGATCCCCGCCCCCGACTCCAGGTCGTAGGCGCCGGTGCCGCAGACATACGCACCGTCGGCCGTGGTGAACCCGTCCGCGCACCCGGGCGGCGTGGCGATCCGCCAGCGCTCGGCACCGGTGCTCAGGTCGTACCCCGCAAGGTTCTCACCCACGGTGACCACGACGGTGCCGGCGGCGATCCGCAGGCCCGGCGGGGTCCACACCGCCGCGGCCCCGGTGCGATGCCCGGCATAGCCGGGCGCGTCCGGGCCGTCCGTCCGCCAAACGATCTTCCCGGTACGGGCGTCGAGCGCCACCAGTTCACCGTCGGACCACCGGGAGATCACCTTGGTGCCGCTCGCCACGATCCCGCTGAGCTGCTGCGGCCAGCGCCGAAACGACCACCGCGCGGTGTAGAGCGTCCGCCCGTCCGCCGGCCCGTCGGCCTTGACCTGGTGTTTCGCGGCGTAGACGCGGACCCGCCCGTCCACGATCAGCGGCGCCAGGTTGGTCCGC
Source organism: Actinoplanes sp. NPDC024001 (assembly GCF_040638955.1). Taxonomy (NCBI): domain Bacteria; kingdom Bacillati; phylum Actinomycetota; class Actinomycetes; order Micromonosporales; family Micromonosporaceae; genus Actinoplanes; species Actinoplanes sp. NPDC024001. The sequence continues at coordinate 22,574 of NZ_JBEZZB010000106.1, read as the reverse complement.
CCGGTCACGCCCGGCGGTCGCAGCGAAATCGGCGGGTACGGCGTGGTGGCGCCCGCCAGCACCTCCGCCGGGGCCAGCACCCGCCAGCCGACCAGCGCGGCCGCCGCGAGCAGAACCAGGGCCACCGACGTACGCAAGAGCACCCTGATCACGGGCGGTAAGTATTCCAGGTTATTCGTAGCCCCCGTTGATCAGGCCGAGCCGGACCAGTTCGGTGAGCGGCTCCACCACGTTCGCCGCGCCGAAACCGACGAACAGCGGCCGCGGACCGTCCCGGTGCGCCCGGGCCGGCTCGACCAGCGGCACCGGGTGGGTCGCCGCCAGCGCCTCCGCCACCTCGGCGACCTCGCCACCGCCCGCCGCCATCACCGTGGCGACCAGCACGTTCAGGAACCCGTGGTGGGTGAACCCGGTCTCCGGGTCGGTGTGCCGGGTGGCGTGGCGCAGCCCGGCGGCCAGTTTGAACGGCAGCTGCCGGTCGCGGCACGCGCAGATCACCGCGGCCAGCTCGACCGGCGTGGGGAACAGCTCCGCCGCCAGCCCGCCGACCCGGAATTTCGGGGCGATCGCCAGGCCCGCGGCCCGCGCCTCGGCGACCGAGTCGAGCGCGGCGAGCAGTCCCCAGCTGAGCGGGATCTCCGCGAACAGCCGCAGGCCGCCCTGTGCGGCCCGGCCCTGCGCCTCGGCGAACGAGCGCAGCGCCTCGAGCCCCGGCTGCGGGTCCTCGCCGCGGCGCGCCACCGCCGCCTCGATGTGCTCGATCACCAGGCCGGCGGCGCGCAGCTTCTCCACGGTCACCGGCAGGGCGGCGACCGGCACGTCACCGATCAGGCCGGCGGTGAGCCGCGGCACCGGCTCACCACCCACGGTCGACGCCGGGACCAGCAGCGAACCGAGCAGATCCGCGTACCACGAAGCGGTGTGCTCGTGATATTTGGCGACCGCGTCGGTCAGGCCGATCGGGCTGGGCGGAAGCAGGGACGCGTCATCGACGAGCCCGGCATAGAGCGGAGGCACCATCGTCGACACGAAATCGAACCTAATGGACGGCGCGAGAAACGGACAACCGAGTCCACGATGTCGCTTTCCGCCTCAGCCCTGCCGGTCGCGCTCACCGCCGGCCGAGGACGACCAGCAGTTCCGCGACCGCGGCGACGACCATGCCGATCACCAGCGGGCCCAGGCCGCCGATCCCCGCGTAGAGGAGCAGGAAGGCGGGTGCGACGAAAGTGAGGTAAGCCGCCGTGGCCAGCCGGCGGTCCTTCGCCCGCAGCCGGGCCAGCACCACCCCGGCCGGCTCGGTCAGCCGGCTGCGGAACCACAGCAGCACCGCCCCGAAGACCAGCACCCCGATCAGGCCGGCCCACATCCGCGAGATCCCCGGGCTGATCAGCGTCATGGCGGCGGTCAGCACGGCCGCGACCAGGGTGCCGCCGGCGCCGTACTGGACGGTGTCCCGCACCGCCTCCGCCGAGGTGTCGGAGTAGTCCAGGACCGGTCCCTGTGGGCGGACCACCGGGATCTCGATCTCCTCGGGCTTCTTCCTCGCTTCGCGCTCAGCTTCCGGCCCCTGGTCCGGCCGCTGACCCGGCCGCTGATCGGGCCGCTGATCCGGTCGCTGATCCGGCCGCTGGCCTGGTCGCGGATCCGGCCGCTGGTCTGACCGCTGATCCGGCCGCTGATCCGGCCGCTGATCCGGCTGCTGGTCTGACCAGCGGTCCGGCTGCTGGTCTGGCCGCTGGTCCGGCTCGGCCTCGGGCACTGCCCCGCCCGGTGGGACCCCGAGCGCCGCCTCCTCGGCCAGGCCCTCCAGCGCCCGGGCCCACCGCCGGCGCTCGAACCGGACGATGCCCATCTCCCGGCTCGCGTCACCGATCGCCGGGTCAAGTTCGAGAGCTTCGCCGTAGGCCCGCTGCGCCAGATCGAACAGCCGCAGCCGCGCCGCCACCACGGCCAGGACCAGGTGCGCCTCGGCCTCCGTCGGCGCGACCCGCACACCGTTCCACGCGGCGTTCAGCGCCTCCTGGCCGTTGCGCGACTCACTCAGCAGGGCGGCGCCGGTCCGTTGTGCGTACGCGTCGTCCGGCCAGCTCCGCAGGATCTCCGAGGCGACCCGGGCCGCGTCCGCGTACCGGCGGCTGTCAGTCAGCGCCATGGCCCGCACCACCAGGGCCGCCAGCGCCGGCGGCTGCACCGCGGCCGCCCGGTCGGCGGCGACGAGCGCCTCGGCCGGTTGCTCCGCGGCCAGGTGGATCCGGGCCAGGGTCGCGAGCAGTGTGGTCTCCTGCGGCGACGAACTCAGTCCGGAAGCGATCTCGTCGGCGGCCTCGTCGTAACGGCCGAGGTCGGCGAGCAGCAACGCGCGCTGCCGATGCTCCTCCGGCGTGGTGTCGGGCTCCATGGGGGTGGGCACGCTGCCGAGCGTAGGCGCTCTACCTGGAGATGGCCCGAGTCGGGGTGACCCGGCACACCACCCGCACCGTGTCGGGCCCGTCCGAGGTCCACGGCTCGTTCGCGTACTTGAAGCTGAGCTCGTTGATCAGATCCCCGTCGTCGTCGCTGAGCGCAACGACCCCCTCCACGGTGCAGTAGGAGTAGGGCTGCGCCGGGTCGAAGGCGCAGATCGACACCCGCGGCTCCCGCTCCATGTTCAGCGTCTTGCGCCGCCCCCGCGTGGTGGAGAAGAGCACATCGTCGCCATCCCGCTTGACCCAGATAACCGTGGATTGCGGACTCCCGTCCGCATTGATCGTGGTAAGCACCGCATAGGTCGGGTTGTCGATGAGCTTCCTGGCAACTCCGCACAGCGCGACGATCATGAAAGCGATCATGCCCGATGCGGCCGCCCCCGCCGCCCGTGACGATCAACACCCACACCCAGCCCACCACCCGCCACCAGCCACTACCCGCCCGCCCCCAGCCACCACCAAGCCGCAGCCAGCCACCACCCAGCCGCCGTCCGTAGTCCGGCCACAGCGCAGCCACCAGCCACCGCCGGCCGCAGCCCGGTCGCCCCCGCCAGCCCGGCCGCCAGCCACCACCACCAGCCGGCGCCCAGCCCCAGCCAGCCTCCACCCAGCCGCTGGCCGCAGTCCGGCCGCCACCCAGCCACCGCCAGCCGTAGCCCGGTCACCGCCAGCCGCAGCCCAGCCGCCGACAGCCGCAGCCCTGCCGCCGCGTCCGGCCGCCACCAGCCGCCGCTCGGCCAACCCCTCACCGCAACCGATCAGACCACCATCGACACCGCGACCCCAGCCGGCCCTTCACCGCGACCGGTCAGACCACACCATCGCCACCGCAATCCCGGCCAGCCCCTCACCGCGACCGATCAGACCACCATCGCCATCGCTACCCCAGCCGGCCCTTCACCGCGACCGGTCAGACCACACCATCGCCACCGCAATCCCGGCCAGCCCCTCACCGCGACCGGTCAGACCCAGGCCGTCGGTGGTGGTCCCGGCCACGGTGACCGGTGCGCCAACCGCGTCGGAAAGCGTCTTCTCAGCCTCGTCGCGCCGCTTGCCGATCTTCGGCCGGTTGCCGACCACCTGCACCGAGACGTTGCCAATCTCGAAGCCGGCCTCCCGCACCCGCCGGGCAGTCTCGGTCAGCAGCGTCACACCGGACGCACCAGCCCACTCCGGCCGGCTGGTCCCGAAGTTGCTTCCCAGATCCCCGAGCCCCGCCGCGGAGAGAAGCGCATCGCACGCGGCGTGGGCCGCCACGTCGGCATCCGAGTGCCCGGCCAGTCCAGGTTCGCCGGGCCAGTGCAGGCCCGCCACCCAGCAGGGCCGATCCGGGTCGAAGGCGTGCACGTCGGTACCGATGCCAACTCGCGGAACAATCACGCCCGGCAGCCTACGCCCCGCCCTCGAAATCGATCTTGCCAAGCGCCCCCAACAATTCCCCCGATCGATCAACCAGATCGTGCAGTAATCATTTCCGGACACGCAACAAGATCAGAATTAACTCCATTTCTCGCGTCGCCGCACGAAACAGCAAACCCATTCCAGCCACCTTCCCCGAATGCGCAACCCCGTTTCAGCTCGTCACCTCAGGCCCTCACCCAGACCAGCTCGATCGCCGCTGCCATCGCCTGAAATGCCCTCCTCATGAGCACACGCCGATCTTGGTCAGCTGCCCTTAAGTGCCGTTCTCAGCGCGCGCAAGCAGCCCTGGCGGCCAGCCGTTTCGTCCAGCTGCACCCGAGGGCCGCCTCGCCCAGCCCGAGCCGACACCAGCGACCAGCCAGTTCATCCAGCTGCGCCGAAGGGGCCCTCGAACAGCCCAAACCGACACCAGCGATCGGCCAGGTCGCCCGGCCGCGCCCGAGTGCCCCCTCGGCCAGCTCGAGCCGACACTGGCGATCAGCCGGCTCATCCGGCTGCGCCCGAGGTCGCTTCGGCCAGCCTGGGACGACACCGGCGACCAGCCGGTTCATCCGGCTGCACCTGAGTGCCCCTCCAGCCAGGCCGAGCCGACACCGACGATCAGCCAGTTCACCCAGCTGCACCCGAGTGCGGCTTCGGCCGGCCCAAGCCGATACCGGCGACCAGCCGGTTCATCCGGCTGCACCTGAGTGCCCCTCCAGCCAGGCCGAGCCGACACCGACGAACAGCCAGTTCACCCAGCTGCACCCGGGTGCGGCTTCGGCCGGCCCAAGCCGATACCGGCGACCAGCCGGTTCATCCGGCTGCACCTGAGTGCCCCTCCAGCCAGGCCGAGCCGACACCGACGAAC
>NZ_JBEZZB010000106.1:0-17740 GCF_040638955.1 Actinoplanes sp. NPDC024001 | reverse complement strand
ACGAACAGCCAGTTCACCCGGCTGCGCCCGAGGGTCGCCTCGGCCGGGCCGAGACGACACGGGCAGTCGGCCAGGTGAATTTCACCGCTCGGACAGGCCCCACGATTCGGCCAAGATGACGGCGCAAAGCTACAGAATTCGGACGAGGTAGCGGAAAGGCGAGCGGCAGGAGAGCAAGTGGGAGCGAAGGGCGCAGGAGGAGAGGAAGAGAGGCGCAGGAGAAGAGAAGAGGAGACAGACCGCCACCGGAGAGCCCGCGCCGGACCGCTTACTGCTGCTCGGCGTCCGGATCCGGCAGGGTCAGCAGATGGGTGGCGACCGCCAGGTCGATCGGCCTGGTGATCTTCAAGGCCAGGTCCGAGCCGGGCACGCAGTGCACGGGCCGGCCGAGCTTCTCGACCGCGCCGGCGTCGTCGGTGTGTGAGTCGGCGGCCGCGGCGTGGGCGGCGCGCAGGGTCGACGCCCGGAAACCCTGGGGCGTCTGCACCGCACGCAGCACCGACCGGTCGACGGTGCCGAGCACCGCCCCGTCCGGTGCGACCTCTTTGATCGTGTCGACGACCGGCAGCACCGGGATGACCGCGTCCGCGCCGTCTCGGACGGCTGCGGCGACGCGCTCGACCAGCGACACGGGGGCCAGGCAGCGCGCGGCGTCGTGGACCAGCACGATGCCCACCTCGTCGGGGACCACCGCGAGCGCGGCAGCCACCGACTCCTGGCGTTCGGCGCCGCCGGCCACGACGGTGACCGGGGCGACGGGGGCGAGTAGTGACCGCACGGCGTCGACGTCAGCCGGCGGGGCGGCGACCACGATCATGCGAACCGAGGGCGCTGCGGCAACCCGCCGGATCGCGTGGATCAGCAGGGGCTCGCCCTCCAGGAGGCGGAGTGCCTTGGGCGCACCGGGACCGAGGCGAACCCCGGCGCCGGCGGCCGGAACGACGACCGCGACGTCACCGCGAGCATTGAGCTGCGCGGTCACGTCGCGGTCGTCGGACACAGTGTTGAGGAGTGCTTGCGTCGGTGGATCAGGCCTCGGTGAGGACCTTGTCGAGCAGGACCTCAGCCTCGTCCTTGGTGCTCTTCTCAGCGAGGGCCACCTCGCCGACCAGGATGTCACGGGCCTTGGCGAGCATCCGCTTCTCGCCCGCCGACAGGCCACGCTCACGCTCACGACGCCAGAGGTCACGAACAACCTCGGCAACCTTCAACGGGTTACCGGAAGCGAGCTTCTCCAGGTTGGCCTTGTAGCGCCGCGACCAGTTGGTCGGCTCCTCGGTGTGCGGAGCGCGGAGGACGTCGAAGACCTTACCCAGGCCCTCCTCGCCAACCACTTCGCGCACGCCGACTTCCTCGGCGTTCTCAGCGGGCACCCGAACAGTCAGATCGCCCTGGGCGACACGCAGAACGAGATACTGCCTTTCAACGCCCTTGATGACCCTAGTCTCGATTGCCTCGATGAGTGCGGCCCCGTGGTGGGGGTAAACAACGGTCTCGCCGACACTGAAAACCATAGGTTCGAAACCCCTTTCGCTGTGTCTAGGGTAACACGCTCCGGCGGCCGTGTCTCGCCCTGACGGTCACTGTTAGTGCAGCTCAGAGGCCCTGTGACGGGGCTTTCTCCCGCTTGACAGCAACGCGAGAAGCTGCCTAAGTAACACAAAGTGACTGTGGCGTCACGTCAGCCGCCAACGAGTCGGAAATTCCGGACCTGATGGCTTTGTGAGATCAAGCTTATCGCTAAGGTCAGGAACGACGCACCACTGGCGATGCGACCCCCGCGTGGGGGACGCTGGACGGGAGTTCCCCGACCGAAGCAAGATCTGGTCGGTAAGGGGGGAGGTGAGTCATGGCTGGCGCAAGCGACAACAACGGCTGGCCGCCCGACGGCGGTACCCCCGATGATCTTCCGGACCTCCCTGAGGAGTGGGGGGTCATCGTCATTCCGGACGACCTCTCGGAGCTCTCCGACGAGGTCGACGCGGTGCGTGCCGAGCTGCACACGACGGCCCCGCTGACCCGGTGGCAGCGCTTCAGGCGCCGGCCCGCGATCCGCCGGCTGCGCCGGATCGGTGCGCTCGCGGTCCGTACCCCGGCTTTGATCATCTCGATGGCGATCCTGGTGACCGTGGCCAGCCTCTTCGCCTCGGCCTGGCCCGGGCCGCCCCGGCAGCCGGCCACCCAGCGCACGGCCGGCACCACGGAGAACCCGACCGGCGTGTTGCCCGCGCTGGAGATGATCGGGCCGGACGGTCAGCTCGTCTCGCTCACCGGCCAGCTGCCCGCGGTCGTGCTGCTCACCGACGGCTGCGCGTGCGACACCCTGGTCGCCGACACGGTGGCCGGTGCCGGTGCGGGCACCGCCGTCCTGATCGTCTCGGCCGTCCGGGCGACGCCGGGTTCCACCCAGGCGCAGCCGACGGCCCGGACCCCGCAGGCCGAGGGAAAGGTCGTGACCAGGCTGCACGACCAGACCGACAGCCTGCGCAAGGAGCTCAGACTGGGCGCTCCGGACGGGACAGCGGCCGTCCTGCTGGTCGACAGGCTGGGCAAGATCGCGCACCGGCTGCCGCGAGTGGCCTCGGCCGAGATGGTCCTTCCCTACCTGCCGCAGCTGAGTCGTTAGCGGTCCATCCGCTTCAGGGTGTAACGGAAGACCACCGGGCCGGCCGCCTCGACATTCACCCGTAAGCGCAGATCACCGGCGAGGCCGACGAGGAACATCTCCGGGGTGCGAGGGCCCGAGCAGCGCATGCCCCGGCCCGAGTCGTAACCGCCGAGGCTGACCCGGATCCGGCTGCCGTCGTCGCCGGCGCAGACCATCGAGACCTGGAAGGTACCGGTGCCGAGGCCGCCCAGCTCCTCCTCGTGCCCGGCCCCGTCGCCCAGCGCCAGCGTGGAGGCGGACTCCTGGTCACCGCCTTCCGGCAGCAGCTGCTCGGCACTCAGTCGCCAGTGCAGCAGCCGGGGATCGGATGTCTGCTCCGGCGCGGCACTCCACCACCAGACTCCGCCCAGCATCAAGATCGATGCGGCCAGCAGGTGCAGGGCCGCGCCGCGTCCCCGTTCAGCGCTCACGCTGTGAGAGTAGAGCCCTCCAGAAGAGTGACATAGAGCGTGAGGCCGGGACCGAACGCCAGCATGATGATCCATCGCGGTGGATGCTCCCGGCGGCGCAGTTCGTCCAGGACCAGCAGCACGGTGGGTGACGAGCAGTTTCCGTACGCGGAGAGCACGCCACGGGACGCCGACATCGCCTCGTCGTCGAGACCGAGCTGTTCCTGGACCACGTCGAGGATCTTCGGCCCGCCCGGGTGGACCGCCCACCCGTCGACCTCGGCGATGGTCCGGCCGTGCCGGGCGAGCACGTCGTCGACGAGCGCGCGCACGTGCGTGGAGAGCACCGACGGAACCTGCGGCGACAGCCCCATCCGGAAACCGACGTCGGTGACCTCCCAGGTCATGTGATCAGCCGTGGTGGTGTCGGTGACGGCGGCGACCTCGCGTACGGCGTACCCGGAATGGTTTTGATCCTGGGGGGTGACGACCGCGGCGGCAGCCGCGTCCGAGAAGAGCGCGTGCGAGACGATCTGCTGGATGTCCGCGCGGGTGCCCGGCGGCTGCAGATGCAGGCTGGTGAGCTCGGCGCAGAGCAGCAGGGCGGGCCGCCCGCGGGCGACGACGAAGTCGCTCGCGCTGCCGAGGCCCGGCAACGCGGCGTAACAGCCCATGTGCCCGACGAAGAGACGCTGCACGCTCGGTGACATCCCGAGATCCCGGGCGAGCATGATGTCCAGGCCCGGCGTCGCATAACCGGTGCACGAACAGACCGCGAAGAGCCCGAGGTCGCCGGCTTCCAGCCCGGCGTCGGCGAGGGCCCGGCTGACCGCGGCCTTGCCGAGCGGCACGGCCTCCACCTGGTAACGCCGCATCCGGCGCTCGGTGGACCAGTCCGAGACGTCCTCCAGCAGCGGGCTGACCGCGGCCTGCCGGGTCCGCACCCCGGAGTTGGCGAAGATCCGCTGGGCGAGGGCTTTCCGGGCACCGGTGTAGTGCTGGGCGAAGTAGCCCGCCCAGATCTCCTCCTGCGTCGTCGAGGGCGGCAGAGCCACGCCCAGACCACTGATCACGGCGTTCACCAACGCGGGGCCACCCCGTCGGAGTCGGGATCGCCGCCGAGCGCGTCCACGCCGAGCCAGTCCGCGCAGACATCGCTGGTGGCGGGCTGCAGCGAACCCGCCCGGGCGTCCCGGTAGAGCCGTTCCAGCGGGTGCCCGCGCCGCATCGCCGACGTGCCCGCCGCCTCCAGCATCGAGGCGGCCACCTCGGCCGCGGTGGTGCCGGCCAGCAGTTTCGCCCGCCACACCCAGCGGTTCGTCTCCGGGTCGCCGGGCGCCTCGTCGACCCGGCGAGCGGCTTCCCGCACGGCCAGGTGCGCGGCGGCGACCGCGGCGTCGGCCCGGCCGATCCGGGCGCGCACCGCCGGCAGACCGCTCAGCCCCCGCGCGGTCACGTGCTCCACCGCGGCGTCCACCGCGGCCCGCGCCACCCCGACATAGACCGCCGCATAGCTGGCGACCATCCAGTGCGGCGCCAGCTGCGCCACCACCAGCGCCAGCCCTTCGACCCCGCCGAGCAGCGCGGACGCCGGGACGGTGACGTCGATGTGCAGGTCGTGCGATCCGGTCGCGCGCATGCCGAGCGCGTCCCAGGTCTCCTCCACCCGCAGGCCGGCCGAGGCCGGCACCAGGAATTGCGAGACCTGGGTGGGATCGTCCGGGTTGCGGGCGGCGACCAGGTACGCGTCCGCGTGCCCCGCCCCGGAACAGAACGTCTTCGCCCCCGTGATCCGGTAGCCACCGTCGACCGGACGGTAGGTGGTGCTCATCCGGGACAGCCGGGAGCCGGCGCCGCGCTCGCTCATCGCCACCGCGTACCAGCTGCCGCCGGCCGCCGCCTTCAGGTACTCGTCGCGGGCCGCCAGTGCCTCCGGCGGCAGCCCGAGCGCGTCCGCCAGCTCGTCGCTGACACCGCTGAGCGCGCCGGTCACCGAGGCGTGCATGTTGAAGATCAACGCGGTGGCGCCGTTGCCCCGGGCCAGTTCGTAGGCGACGTCCGCGTACTCCGCGAAACCGGCGCCGGCGCCGCCGAGCCGGGCCGGCGCCATCAGGCCGAAGAACCCGGCCTCACGCAGGTCGGCGAAGTCCTCGGCGGGAAACGAGCCGTCCCGGTCGGTGCGGGCGGCGCGGGCCGCGAATCGCGGCGCGAGCCGCCGAGCCTCTTCGATCATGACGCCTCTCCGACGGCCTTACGGCCGCTTCCCTGATAGAGCACTGCGGTGGAAAAGGTGGGCACGATGCGTCCGAGCGGGCGGCCGTTCGGCGTACGACGAAGCGCCAGCCACCGGAACAGCCCGGGGAGGGTGGGCCGGACCCCGCGGACACCGAGCGCCACCCCGTGCCGGGCGAACTCGGTCACCAGCCGCTGCGGCGCGACGAACAGCTCCGGGTCGTGCAGGCCGACCGGGGCGATCCCCAGCCGCTCGCCGGCGGTGACCGTGATGAACCGGCTCAGCACGGTGTCGTTGACCGTGTCGATCACCACCAGCCCGCCCGGGCGGAGCACCCGGCACAGCTCGGCGACCGTCCCGGCCAGGTCGGTGACGTGCTCCAGGATCTCGCCGGCCGCCACCACGCCGGCGCTGCCGGAGGCGAGCGGCAGGGCGGTCACGTCGCCGTTGACCGCGGCCACGCCCTGCCGCGCGGCCTGAAGGAGAGCAAGGCGGCCCAGATCGACACCGACGTGCCGGTAGCCCTTGGCACGGACGTGCGGGGCGAGCAGGCCGCCGCCGCAGCCGGCGTCCAGCAGGATCGTGCCGGGAACGGTGGCGGGCGGGATCAGGGCCGCGCGGGACGCGGCGAGCCAGTGCAGAAGTTCGAAGTCGCCACCGGGACGCCACCACTCCCCGGCCAGGTCGTCGTACTGACGTGGATCGTTGCGCTGCATCGACAGCATGTGATCGAGCGTGGCACGGGAACGGCACAAGCACCACACTGCGAGACATGTCCCGAGTGCTGGCACTGTTCCGTTCCGCCCATCCGGAGCCCGGTCTGGCGGTGACCTTCGCGATGACGCTGCTCGCCGTGGGGGTCGGCCACCGGGGCTGGCGGCTGCTCCTGGTCGCGCTCGCGGTGGCGGCCACCCAGTTCGCGGTGGGCTGGGTCAACGACTGGCTGGACGCCGACCGGGACCGGCAGGCGGGGCGACGGGACAAGCCGGTCGCCGCGGGCGCGGTGTCCCGGCGTACGGTCGGGGTCGCCGGCCTGCTGGCCGCGCTGGCGATCCCGCTGCCGGCGCTGCCGCTCGGTGTTCCGGCGACCGTGGTGATCTCGGTGGTCGGGGTCTTCGCCCTGCTCTACGACTGGCCGCTGAAGTCCACCGCCTTCTCGGTGGTGCCCTATCTGGTCGCCTTCGGGCTGCTGCCGGCGTTCGTCGTGGTGGCGCTGCCCGGCCAGCCGGCTCCGCCGGCCTGGCTGGTCGCCGCCGGCGCGCTGCTCGGCGGCGGGGCGCACTTCGCCAACGTGCTGCCCGACCTGGCCGACGACGCGGCGACCGGGGTGCGGGGCCTGCCGCACCGGATCGGCGCCCGATGGTCCCAGCTGGCGGCCGCAGGCCTCCTTCTCGCCGCGACCCTCACCCTGGTCTTCGGACCGCCCGGGCCACCGTCGTGGCCGGGCTTGGCGGCGGCCGCGGCCGCCGTCGTGGTTCTTCCCCTCGGGTGGTACGCGGCGCAGCGCACCACGGGGCGGCCTGTCGCGCTCTTCCGGGCGGTGATCGTGGTGGCCCTGATCGACGTGCTCCTACTCGTCCTCAGCGGCCGGGTGGCGTGAGCTTCGGAGCGGTTGGATGGGTCGGCGCACACGGCGGATCGCCGCCCATTAGGCTGATCTGAGCCCATCCGCGGCGGAAAACCGAAGCAAACCCATTGAGGAGACGTGGGTGTCTCTATTTGGAGGATCGTGATGCGCTCGCTGGGAACCCGCCGCGCCGCTCTGGCCGCGGGTGCTGCCACGGTCGCTGTGCTCGCGCTGGGCGGCTGCTCGGCCGGTCAGGTCGCCGAGACCGCCATCCTGGACACGCCGATCTCCGGCGTCGACCGGGAGACACTGCACGCGAGCGTGTTCATCCGGAACCTGATGATTCCGTACAACGGGGTCGAGGGTTACCACGCCGGTGACGATGCTCCGATCGAGCTGAGCCTCTACAACCAGACCAACGACCCGATCACGGTCTCGATCAGCAGCCGGCCGACCGAGCAGCCGCAGGTCGTCTCGGCCGCGCAGGTCGGGATCGCGCCGGCCAGCGCCGCCGGCGCGCCTGACGCGCACGCCTCGGAGGAGCCCGGCGCCCACGGGTCGGAGGAGCCGAGCGCACCCGGTTCCGCGTCGCCGGACGCCTCGGCCGCGCCCAGCGAGCCGGCCGCGCAGATCAAGCCCGCCCAGGTCGTGCTGCCCGCCCAGGGCTCGGTCCTGTTCCGGCCGACCGACCGCGAGCTGCTGCAGGCCTTCGACCTCAGCGAGGACCTGAAGCCGGGCACCTCGGTCAACCTGGTCTTCGAGTTCAGCGACGGTTCGCCGGCCCTGGTGCTGCAGGCGCCGGTCGCCAACCCGCTGACCCCGGCGCCCCGGGTGACCGGTGAGGCCGGCGAAGAAGAAGGCCACTGAGCGAGGTTGTCGTACCCTCCGGCTAGCTTGTCGGAGTGACTTCCGCCAAGACCGCCAAGGCGCCCCGGCCCGCTTACGTCTGCGACGCGTGCGGCCACCAGCCACCCAAGTGGCTGGGGCGCTGCCCGGAGTGTGGTGAGTGGGGCTCGATCATCGAGTCCACCGTCTCCGCACCGCTCGTCTCCGGCCGGGTGGTCAGCTCGCGCATGCCGTCCGAGCCGGCCCGGCCCATCGCGCAGATCAGTGCCGCCCCCGCTCGTGCCGTGCCCACCGGCGTCGGTGAGCTCGACCGGGTGCTCGGCGGCGGCCTGGTCCCGGGCGCGGTGGTGCTGCTGGCCGGCGAGCCGGGCGTCGGCAAGTCCACTCTCCTGCTCGACGTCGCTCAACAGTGGGCGGCCGGCGCCGGCACACCGTCCCTGGTGGTCAGCGGCGAGGAGTCGGTGAGCCAGGTGCGCCTGCGGGCCGAGCGGCTGGGCGCCCTGCACGACCGGCTCTTCCTGGCGGCGGAAAACGACCTCGGCACGGTGATCGGCCACCTCGACGCGGTGAAACCGGGCCTGCTGGTGCTCGACTCGGTGCAGACCGTCTCGGCCCCCGGCACCGAGGGCGTGCCCGGCGGCGTGACCCAGGTGCGCGCGGTGACTGCGGCGCTGGTCGCGATCGCGAAAGAGCGGGGCATCGCCACCGTCCTGGTCGGTCACGTCACCAAGGACGGTCAGGTCGCCGGCCCCCGGGTGCTCGAGCACCTGGTCGACGTGGTGCTCCACTTCGAGGGCGACAAGCACTCGTCGCTGCGCCTGGTGCGCGGTGTGAAAAACCGGTTCGGCGCCGCCGACGAGGTGGGCTGCTTCGAGATGCACGAGGGCGGCATCACCAGCCTGCCCGACCCGTCCGGCCTGTTCCTCACGCGCTATCTGGAGCCGGTCCCCGGCACCTGCGTGACGGTGGCGATGGAGGGCCGGCGGGCACTGGTCACCGAGGTGCAGGCGCTGATCGGCGCCGAGGTGCAGGGCTCTCCCCGGCGCACGGTGTCCGGCCTCGACAGCGCCCGGCTGGCCATGGTCCTGGCCGTGCTGGAGCGCCGCACCAAGCAGCTCAAGCTCTACAACCGTGAGGTCTTCGCCGCGACCGTGGGCGGCATCCGTCTGACCGAGCCCTCGGCCGACCTGGCGATGGCCCTGGCCGTCGCCTCCGGCGGGCTCGACCTGGCGATGGCGCCCCACCTGGTGGCGATCGGCGAGGTCGGCCTGACCGGTGAGATCCGCCGGGTGGGCGCGGTGGGCCGGCGGCTCGCCGAGGCGGCCCGGCTCGGGTTCAAGGTGGCGCTCGTCCCACCGGGCTGCGGTCCCGACGGGGCGGCCGGCACCCCCAAGGGCATGGAGGTCATCGAGGTCGGTGACCTCCGCTCAGCGTTGCAGAGCGCAGCGCGCGCCTCGGCAGAACACAGCTCGCGGTGACTGATGGTTACGAATCATCACGCTACGGAGCATTCATCGAACCATCCCTCGTTGCTCTGGATGACAGTCCGTAGAATGTCCAGGTGCCGCTCGACCGCGATGGTTCCAAGCCCGCCGCCAGTTCCACGCCGCGTCCCGGCGTCAACGGCGCGGGGCATCGCGCGGTGACACCGGCGGTCGGCCCCGGTCTCACCGGAGGCGCCAGTGATCCGATCCGGGCCAACCTGGCCCTGATGGCCCCCGGCACCGCCCTGCGCGACGGTCTGGAGCGCATCCTGCGCGGCCGCACCGGCGCGCTGATCGTGCTGGGCTATGACGCGGTCGTCGAGAGCATCTGCACCGGCGGCTTTCCGCTCGATGTGGAGTTCTCCGCCACCCGGCTCCGTGAGCTGTGCAAGATGGACGGCGCGATCGTCCTCTCCAGCGACGGCACCCGGATCGTGCGGGCCGCCGTCCACCTGATGCCGGATCCGTCCATCCCCTCCGAGGAGTCCGGCACCCGGCACCGCACCGCCGAGCGGGTCGCCAAGCAGTCCGGCTATCCGGTCATCTCGGTCAGCCAGTCGATGCGCATCATCGGCCTCTATGTGAACGGGCAGCGCCACGTCCTCGACGACTCGGCCGCCATCCTCTCCCGGGCCAACCAGGCGCTCGCCACGCTGGAGCGCTACAAGCTGCGCCTCGACGAGGTCTCCGGCACGCTCTCCGCGCTGGAGATCGAGGACCTGGTGACGGTCCGCGACGCGGTGGCCGTGGTGCAGCGGCTGGAGATGGTCCGCCGGATCGCCGACGAGATCTCCGGTTATGTGGTGGAGCTCGGCACCGACGGCCGGCTGCTCGCCCTCCAGCTCGACGAGCTGATGGCCGGTGTCGACGCCGACCGCACCCTGGTCATCCGTGACTACCTGCCGGCCGGCCGCAAGGCCCGCACCCTCGACGAGGCGCTGGTCGAGCTGGACCTGCTCACCGCCACCGAGATGATCGACCTGGTGGCGGTGGCCAAGGCGATCGGCTATCCGGGCGCTTCCGACGCGCTGGACGCGGCGGTCTCCCCGCGCGGGTTCCGCCTCCTGGCCAAGGTGCCGCGGCTGCCCGGGCAGATCGTGGACCGGCTGGTCGACCACTTCGGCAGCCTGCAGCGGCTGCTCGGGGCGACGGTCGAGGATCTGCAGGCGGTCGAGGGTGTCGGCGACGCCCGGGCCCGCGGGGTGCGCGAGGGCCTCTCCCGGCTGGCCGAGGCGTCGATCCTCGAGCGGTATGTCTAACCGCCACGCTCCGTCATCATATGTGAAGTGCATCACTGCCGAATCGGACTTTCGCACCGCCCAGCCGCCCGAAATCCATGATTCCGGCACCACTTCTCACTGATCACCATTACTCACCGTGATGGGGTCTTCTGCTGTGCGGGCTCGGCGCCTAACCTTCTGACAGCCGCGGCGAAATGCCGTGAGCACCCAGATATTGGGGAGATGGTGATCCGGGCCGAGCTTCGATCGGTCACCGCATTGCGGCCCGGGGAGTCAGTGGTGAGACCGCCCCCGACCCGATTCGATGGGGGCCGATCGTGCGCCGTCTCATGCTCATCCTCGGTGGCGTCGCGCTCGCCACGGCAACCATGACCGGGATCGCCACGGCCGCGAACGCCACCGGCGACGACTGCGTCACCGCGGCCGAGGCCACCTATCAGCACCGGTTCGACGGGCCGGGCGGCACCGTGACGATCACCGCCACCAAGCCGCTCTGCAAGGGCGAGGAGCAGGCGTTCTCGCTGGTCTCGTACACGGCGCCGGGAAAGAACTTCGCCGTGCCGCAGTTCGTCCACGAGGCGAAGAGCGCCTGGGTCGACAGCGGACGGCGCAGCGTGACCCTCGACGTCGACGTGCCCGGCTGCTACACCCAGGTGGACGCGATCTTCGGCACCGGGATCGTCAACGAGATCACCAGCAGCTACGTGTACAACGACCTGAAGCTGGGCTCGCCCGCCGGCATCGGCAGCCGGTCGAGCGGCGGCCGGGGCTGGTACAACGGCGGTGCCGCCACCTGCACGCCGCAGCCCTCGGTGACCTTCCAGAGCTACTGCGACGGGGTGCTGCACACCCGGCTGGCGAACGCGGCCGGTGCCGGTGTGGACGCGGTCTTCGTGGTCGGCGGCAAGCGGATCAGGGTGGAGCCCGGCAGCCATGCCGACCTGGCGTCGCGGCCATCCGGTGCTGTCGAGGTGCGGGACAACAGCTTCACGACCAGCACGGGTAGGTGGGCTCAGCCGGCTGACTGCGCGCCGCCTGCCACGCCGTCCACGTCCACTCCCGCTTCCGCTGTGCCGGCATCCTCGGCGCCCGCTTCGTCTGTGCCGACATCGTCGGCGCCCGCGTCCTCTGTGCCGGCTTCCTCCGCGCCCGCCTCCGTGCCGGCTTCTTCGGTGCCGGTCAGCGCGGTGCCGGTCAGCTCAGCACCGGGTAGCTCGGCGCCGGTGGTCGTGGTGCCGTCACCCACGGCTGGGGATGGCACCGACCTGCCGCTCACCGGGTCGAACTCGGGTCGGCTCGGGCTCTATGCGCTCGGCTTCTTGCTCGTCGGCGGCGGACTAGTGGCCGTCGCTCGGCAGAGCCGCCGGGGGCGCCACTCCGCTTAGCAGTTGAGAACTTCCCTCCGATCTGGGGAGCCGGCGACCGTCCCGCCGGCTCCCCAGATCACTTTCGTCGGCTCCCAGATCACTTCCGCCAGCCCTGCTCACTTCCGCCAGCCCTGCTCACTTCCGCCAGCCCTGCTCACTTCCGCCAGCCCTGCTCACTTCCGCCGGCTCCCCAGATCACTTCCGCCGGCTTTCGAGGTCACTTAGAGCGGGTGCGAGATGTCGTTCGCGTGGTCGGCCACAGCGGCGCCGGTGACCGTGGCGCGGAGCGGAAGGATCTCCAGGCAGCGGCGGACGGCCGAGGCCATCATCGGGTTCGGCACCCGCAGGGACACCGTGCAGTGCGGCACCCAGCGGCCCGGACGGTAGTGCTCCCAGACCTCCACACCGCCCGCAGCGAGACGGTCGTGCACCTGCCGGTGGTGGGCCAGCAGTTCCTCGGTGACGGTGATCCCCAGCCACAGCACCCGCCCGACGAACTGGCCGGCGAAATCCATGTCCAGGGTCAGGCCACGGCCCACCGGGAAGTCACCGAGGGCGTCCGCCGCCGCGTGCGGATCGATGCGGTGCGCGGCCGCCAGCGACACGTGCGGGCGGTGCTTCTGATGCAGCGAGCCGAGGGTCGGGATGCCTTCGGCCTCCAGGGCACGCCAGAGGGTACGAAGGCGCCGTGTCGCGTCGACGTCCAGGTAGAGCTCGAGTGCCGCGACCAAGCGTCAGGCGACCACGGAGATGGCGACCGGCTTGCTGATGATCGTGCCGAGGCGGCCGCGCAGCTCGTACTGACCGGCGGGGGCGACCGGGCCGGACGCCTGACCGGAGGCGCACTGCGTGGACTGGCGGCCGTTCCAGGTCACCTGGTACTCCCGCTCGGCGCCCGGCGCGAACGAGCGGACGTCGTCACCTTTCGCGGTGCTGCACGGGTCGGACGACCACAGCTTCTGGGCGCCCTGCTCCAGGTAGAGCTCCTGAGCATCGGCACCGACGTTGCGGTTGCACGTACGCGTACTGATGTTCTTGATTTTGAGCCGGATGCCGACCGGCGTGCCGCGCCGGACCGTCGTGCCGGCCGGGACCGGCGTCACGGAGATCTCCGCGTCCGTGCAGGAACCGTCGGCCGGGGCCGTGACGTTCGCGTCCCCGCCGAGTCCCGCGCCGAGGCTCGGCGCCGTGGTGGGCAGCTCGTCCTCGTTCTCGTTCGGCGCCGGCTGAAGATCGGCCGGGTCGGGCAGCGCCTGCCCGACGCCCGGGCCGCTGTCCAGGAAGGACGGGTCCGGTGACGCCGACGCCTTGCCCGATGCCGGAGCCGGCGTCGGATATTGCGAGGCAGCGTTCTTGGTCTGCGGGTCTTTTTGGTCCCCACCCAAGCAGGACACGAACAGCACGATGACGCCGAGCAGAATCGCGCCCAGCACAACCGCACGCCGCCGCCAGTAGACAGCGGGTGGCAGAGGACCAACCGTCGCACGCATGATGCGCACCACGGTAGACCCGTAGACCCGGCACGATGCGCGCGACGCGCCGGTTATGCGACACCAACTCGCGATTCGCTCGTTAGAGATAGACCTTGCGCTGGTAGATGGCGTGTGCTCCGGCCACCCGATCCAAGAACAACTTTCCGCCGCAGTGATCGATCTCGTGCTGCAATGCCCGCGCCTCGAACGCGTCGGTGGCCACCGTGACCGGTTCGCCGGTGCCGGGCAGGACGGCCTCGACCACGATCCGGGCGGCGCGTTTCACGTCACCGGTCAGGTCGGGCACCGACATGCAGCCCTCCCGGCCGGGCCGCCACCGGCTCGCCTCGATGATCTTCGCGTTGCAGAGCACGAACGTGCCGTGCGTGGTCGCCGCCTTCGGGTGGCCGGTGACGTCCACGCAGAAGACCTGCGCGCTGACACCCACCTGCGGCGCGGCCAGGCCGACACAGCCCGGCGAGACGCGCATGGTGGACACCAGGTCGGCGGCGAGCCGGACGATCTCCGGGTCGGTCGGGTCGACCTCCTTGCCGACGGTGCTCAGCACACCGGCCGGTGCGGTGACGACCGGCAGCACGCGGCCCTCCGGGCCGGTCCATTCCAGGTCGGGGTCGCTCACAGGAGCTCCGAATCGGCGCGCCGCACGGTGACGTCGACGCCCAGCTCGGCGGCGGCCACCGCGAGACGCTCAGCGAGATCGTCGGCGGCGCCGGCGGGCAGGTCCACCTCGGCGACCAGCACGTACAGCGGACCGGTGAGACGGGTGGTGAGGTCGGTGATGTTGCCGCCGGCGCCGGCCACCACCCGGGTGACCGCGGCGACGATGCCCAGGCGGTCCGCGCCGTGGACACTCACCAGGTACGGCTCGCCGGCGAGCCCGCCCTCGGCCTCCGGCTCGACCTTGCGCACCGTGGCGAGCAGGCCGCCGGCCGAGATCGGCTCCAGCGCCTCCTCGACGGCCTCGGCGGTCGGACCGGTACAGATCAGGGTCATCGCGAAGTGACCCCGCAGGCGGGTCATCGTCGAATCAGTCAGGTTCGCACCGACGCCGGCGAGGGCTTCGGAGACGTCAGCGACGATGCCGGTCCGGTCCGGACCGATGACGGTGATGGCAAGCTCAGGCACCCGCCTACAGTAAACGGGCTATGACTCTCGCCGACGACGCCATCACCTGGTATCAGACAAATGCCCGCGATCTGCCCTGGCGACAGCCGGACACCACCGCGTGGGGAGTGCTGGTCAGCGAGGTGATGCTCCAGCAGACCCCGGTGGTCCGGGTCGAGCCGGCCTGGCGCTCCTGGATGACCCGCTGGCCGACCCCCGCGGCGCTCGCCGCCGACCCGGTCGCCGAGGCCATCCGGATGTGGGGGCGGCTCGGCTATCCACGCCGGGCCATGCGGTTGCACGCCTGCGCGGTCGCCATCGTCGAACGGCACGGCGGGCGTGTCCCCGACGACCTCGACCAGCTGCTGGCCCTGCCGGGCGTGGGGACCTACACCGGGCGGGCGGTGGCGACTTTCGCGTACGGGCAGCGGCACCCGGTCGTGGACACCAACGTGCGGCGGGTGGTCTGCCGGGCAGTCGAAGGCAAGCCGGACGCCGGCCCGGCGACGACCGCGGCCGACCTGGCCGCGATGGAGGCGCTCCTGCCTTCCGACGAGGCGCGCGCCGCGAAAGCCAGCATCGCCTTCATGGAGCTGGGCGCAATCGTCTGCACCGCCCGCTCCCCGAAATGCGTCGACTGCCCGTTCCACGACGTCTGCGCCTGGCGTCTGCGGGGCGAGCCCCTCCCGGCGGGCCCGAGCCGCAAACCGCAGAGGTACGCCGGCACGGACCGTCAGGTGCGCGGCCTGATCCTGGAGGTTCTCCGCCACGCCACCGGCCCCGTCCCGCGCCAACGCCTCGACCTGGTCTGGAACGACGAGGTGCAGCGGGCGCGTGCCCTTTCCGCCCTCGTCGAAGACGGCCTGGTCGAACTGCTGGGCGAAAACAACTTCATCCTGGCCGGCGACGCTCCCCCCGGCGAAGTCCAGCCCCTCTAACGCGGCGTCCCACACGCCAGACGCGTTGGCCAGGGCGGCCGCAGCCACCAGCCAGCCGCAGGCCACCACGAAGCCCGACCACCAGGCAGGCACAGCCGGCGGCGCGCGCTCAAGCACAGGCACGTTCAAGGACAGGCGGGCTCAACGAGAGGCGCGGTCAGGCCAGGCGCGCTCAGGGACAGGCGCGGTCGAAGACCGGCGCCCTCAAAAGCGGACGCAGCCAGGGACAAGCGCGGTCGAAGACCGGCGCCCTCAAAGGCGGACGCAGTCAGGGACAAGCGCGGTAAAAGGCGGGCGCGCTCAGAGACTGTCGCGCTTAAAGACGGGCGTGGTCAGAGATAGACGCGGTCAAAGAGCGCGCACTCAGGGACGGGCGCGGTCAGCGCACGGAGGCATTAGAAGCAGACGCGGTGAGGACTGCGGACCGGACATGCTCAGCTGTGCGACCAGGAATGGACGCGGCCAGCAGCGAAGGGACAGCAGAGCGGCGGTCGGCGACGACCCGGACGGAATGCGGGCAAGAGGCCGCCGCATCGGGTCAGTCCGCGCCCAAGCGCGTGCGGATCGGATCCGGCAGTGGATACAGCCGTTCGGTCGGCAGCAGAGCCTCCGCACCTGGCTCGTCCCCCGCGTCCAGGAGGCCGCGAATCTCCCCCGCCAGGTCCGTGACGTCGGTGATCCCCGTGATCCAGTCGTCCACATAGCGGGGCACCGCCGCCCCACCCAGCCCGAGCTGAAGGGATCGATAGGGCAACTCCCGCAGCCGCAGATCCCGTTCCGGATCCCACTGAACACGCGTCGGCGCCGCCTTGAGCTGCCGCTGCCAATCAGCCCGATCAGTGTGGACGCCGGACACGTAGTGGCTGAGCGAGGCATTGGCCAGCGCCCACTCGAACCCTTCACGAGTGATCGACACCGCGAGCACCCGCTCCTGGCCAGGCTTCCTGGCCCAGCCGCAGCGGTACATCATCCACAGGAACGACGGCTTGATCCAGGTCATCCGCTCCCGCTTGAACGGTGGCACGAACCGCCCAGCCCGCAGTGCCGGCTCAGCGATCGCCGCGGAGTAGGCCTGATAAACGGTGACGCTCCGCTCGTCATACAACGCTCTGACTTCACGCATGGCACACATGATTGCCGCGCCCGCCACCGCGGCGCGAGCGAAATAGAACGCGATCACCCCGGCCACCGAAGCCCAGGCAGGACCACATGTGAGCAGCCCTCAAGTGAAGGCAAGACCGAAGGGAACGCAAGACCGAAGGGAACGCAAGACCGAAGGGAACGCAAGGCTCGACGGAAGGCAAGGCCCAAGGGAAGGCCGAAAGCAGAGCAAGACCGAAGGCCGACGTAGCCAACCCGGACATGACCGCTACGGGTGGGGGCGACCATGCGCCGAGCCCGCGCCGCCCAGCCTCGCGCAAGTAGGCAAGGTTTTGGGGCGGTGATGGCCCACGTAGGGATCAAGCCTGACCGCCCGGAGTGGGCCATCACCGCCCCAAAACCGTCCCCACGCCGCGTAACCATCCCCCGGCCAGAGCAAGGCCTGGAAGGCGGAAAGGCCGGCCAGGGCAAGGCCGCCGACCAGGGCAAGGCCTGGAAGGCAGGAAAGCCGGCCAGGGCGAGGCCGCGAAGGCTGGCCAGGCAAGCTGGGAAGACCAACCCGAACAAGGCCGGGCATAGGCATAACGCACAAAGAGCACCAGAGGGAAGGGGCCGGGAAAGGGAAACGGCCCAGCTGGACAAGCCAGCCAGGCCGTTTCAACCGATCAACAGGTCACTCCTCGGTGGTGGCCGCCCCAAGGTCGGCCGGCACCGCGTCCGGAACCGTCACGCCACGGTCAGCGCCGCGGAAGACCAGCTTGGACTTCTCGACCTGGGCCGGGTCGCCCTCGCAGTCCACGACGACGATCTGGCCGGGGCGCAGCTCGTTGAAGAGGATCTGCTCGGACAGGGTGTCCTCCAGCTCGCGCTGGATCGTCCGGCGCAGCGGCCGGGCGCCGAGGACCGGGTCGAAGCCCTTGGCCGCCAGGTACTTCTTCGCGTTGTCGGTCAGCTCGAGACCCATGTCCTTGTTCTTGAGCTGACCCTCGATGCGGGCGGTGAAGATGTCGACGATCTGCAGGATCTCCTTCTCACGCAGCTGGTGGAAGACGATCGTGTCGTCGATACGGTTCAGGAACTCGGGGCGGAAGTGCTGCTTCAGCTCGTCGTTGACCTTGATCTTCATCCGCTCGTACGACGACTCCTCGGCCTCGGAGGCCTGGAAGCCCAGCGACACCGCCTTCGCCACGTCCCTCGTCCCGAGGTTGGTGGTGAGGATGATGACGGTGTTCTTGAAGTCGACGATGCGGCCCTGGCCGTCGGTCAGCCGACCGTCCTCCAGGATCTGCAGCAGCGTGTTGAAGACGTC
>NZ_JBEZZB010000105.1:0-37617 GCF_040638955.1 Actinoplanes sp. NPDC024001 | reverse complement strand
CGTCGGCGCGCGGGTCGTGCAGCCGGGACAGGGCGGTGAGCGCGGAGGCCCCGACCGTGCGGTCGGTGGCCCAGACCAGGTCGGCGCTGTCGATCGGGCCGCGCTCGACCGCGGCCCACAGCAGGTCGGCGGCCTCCGCGGCGGCTGACCCGGCGCCGGCCAGGTGGCGCAGCGTGATCACGCGGACCGCCTCGACCGGATCCCGCTGGGCGGCCATGAACGCCGGCACCAGCCCGGCAGCGGTGGACCGCCAGGTCTGCAACGGCTCGGTCGCGGCGTGGGCGGCGGCCTCGCGGATCGGAGCGTCCGGGTGGCGCAGCCAGGCGGAGAGCAGCCGGATCTGCAGGGCCGGGTGCCGGCCGATCGCGTCGACGACCCAGGACAGGCCGTTGCTCACGCCGCTGGGCAGGCGCTGGATCCGCGACAGGCAGGCCGGGGCGTCGCGCTCGATGATCTGGGCGACGAGCTCGTCGCCGGCCCGCGTCGCCGCGGAGACGATCGCGGCGGCCAGGCGTGGGAAAGGCTCGGGGTCGCTGAGCGACTCGGTCACCGGGGCGTCGAACGCCGCCAGGGAGAGCACGGCGCAGGCCCGCACCAGGTCACTGCGGTCGCCGGCGGCGGCCCGGCGCAGCCCGGCCTCGCCGGTGACGCCGATCAGGTGGGCAGCCGCCGCACGCACCTTTTCCTCGGGGTGATCGGCGAGCAGCCGCAAGTAGACCGGCATCCCCTCGGTCACCGCCCGCGTGGCGGCGGCCACCCAGCCGAGCTCGGCGCCCAGCCGCTCGGTGACCCCGTCGGTGTCGCGCTCGGAGCGGGGGAGCAGCGGACGGTGCACATCCAGATAGGAGGCGCCCCGGGCGATCGAGCCGAGCAGCCCCAGAATCCCCGGCCGGTCGGCGGCCGGTGCCGCCAGGATGCGGATCAGGAACGGCACGGCGTAGGCCGTCGCCTCATAGACCGTGCCCTGGTGCCAGATGTTGCCGTAGAGCGTGGACAGCGCCTTGTCGTCGCCCTCGGCCAGGTCGCGCAGCAGGCCGGGCACGTCGCCCGCGGACCCGTAGGCGTGGGTGAGCGCGGGCCAGTCCACCGTCGTCAGGTCGTCCAGCATGCCGGCAACCTACGCGGTGGGTACGACAAAACCTCCGACCCGTGCCAGCGCAGCCGCGCAGGCCTCGCTCCACGCCTCGTCCTGCCGGATGCCGTCCTCCCCGACGGACGTCCGCCACTGCCGGTACGGCGACTCCACCGCCGCCCGCAGCACCGGCTCCGCCGCCCCGGCCGCCGGCCCGATGTCACCCAGGCACTTCACCGCGATCATGCCGCGCGGGCTGCACACCAGATGCCGCAGCAGCACCGGCACCACCGGTTCCGGGTCCCCGGTCACGTGCCAGTAGGCCACCGCCGCCCGCAACGCCTGCCACTCGTTGCCGCTGTCGAACATCGGCGGCAGCTGACCGGCGAGCGCGGCGCCCGCCGGGCCGAGCTCGGCGAGCACCGCCAGCGCGTGCCGGTTGCCGATCTCGGCCCGCAGCGTCGCCAGCAGTTCGCCGGCCGATCCGGTGATCCGCCAGACGGCCCGCTCCACCTCGATGCGCAGGACCACGTCGGTGCTGTGCCGCAGCGCCGCTAGTTCCGGCAGCGCGTCCACCGCGGCCGGCCCCAGGTCGCCGAGGATCGGCACGACCGCGTACGGATGCGCCCCCGCCTCCCGGCGCAGCACCGGCACCAGTTCGCCGGCCGGCGTCTCCATCCGGTGCGCGGCGCGGAGTAGCCGGGCCGGCGCCGCATCGATCGCGCCGAGCACCACCGCCCGGGTCCGCACCGCCCACGGCCCGAGAGCGTCGAACGCCCCGTCCAACCGGTTCAGGTCCGCCTCCGGCAGCGACCGGAGCACCCCCGCCAGGTACTCGTCGGCGCGCGGATCCCCGAGCCGGGCCAGCGCCTCCACCGCCGGCGCCTCCCGGTCCTGCTCGACCGCGGCGGCGAGCTGATCGGCGTACCCGGCGGCGGCCCGGCCCGCGCTCGCCAGGTTGCGCACCGCCCAGTAGCGGACCTTCTTGTCCGGGTCGGCGACCGCGGCGGCCAGCGCGGGCGCGAGACGTTCGGCCGCCGGGCGCCAGAGCATCAGCGGTTCCTCGGCGGCGTACGCCGCGTCCTCCCGCACCGCCGGATCCGGGTGCCGCAGCCAGGTGGTGACCAGGTCGGCCTGCAGCTCCCAGTGGGGCCGCAGCTCACGCAGCACCCAGATGAGCGGGTTGTCGTCGAAGCGGGGCAGGCCGGCGATGTCATTGAGGCAGGCCGGCGCGTCCCGTTCCAGGATGGTCCGCGCGTCGTTGGTGCCGGCGGCGGTGAGTGCGGCGGCCAGCCGGGCCAGTGGTGCCGGGTCGCCGAGATGCTGCTCGACGTTCTCTTCGCGGTCGGCGAGAGCGAGCACGGCGCAAGCCCGGACGGTCACCGACGTGTCACCGGTGGCGGCCTGCCGCAGGGCAGCGGAGGCGCCGCCGGCGACGTCCGGGCCGAGCCCACCGATGGTTCCGGCGGCCACGGCCCGGACGAACTCGTCCGGATGGGCGGCGAGCAATCGCAGGTAGACCGGCAGCCCGGCGGCCACCGCGGCGGCGACCGGCTCGTGCGGCGGGTTCACCCGGGCGATGTCGCCGAGCAGGGTGAGGATGCCGGCGGTGTCGGCGTCCGCGCTGTCCAGCAGCCGGACCAGACCGGGCACCACCTCGGTGGCGGGTGACGAGCTGTCCCGGCGCCAGACAGCGCCGGACAGTTCGTACAGGGCTTCAGCGTCGCCGGCGGCTACTCCCCGCAGCAGATCATCCAGCATGATCGGCAACATACCGAAGTGGAGGCTACGGCGTGGGGCAGCTGAATCCGCGCGCCGGGACGGTGAGGTCGATCAGGTAGCGGTCGACGACCGCCTCCGTGCAGTCAGTGGTGCGGTAGACGCCGTGCCCCCAGCCCTCGTAGGTGACCAGCCGTCCGTGCCGGCCCAGCTGCGCGGCGACGTGGCGCGCCCACTCGTGACCGGTGCGCGGGTCGTGCCGGGCGTTGAGCAGCAGCAGCGGCGTCGCGGTGTGCACCCGCAGCCGGTGCGGCGGGTTCGCCACCGGCTGCGGCCAGCCGAGACAGGTCGCGACGGCCAGCATCCCGGCGCCGTACCGGATGTCCGGCCCGGCCAGCCGGGCCTCGCGCAGCAGCTTCCGGTACGCCCGGAAGTCCCGCACCGGCACCGGGAAGTCGGCGCACACCACCCCGGTGGCCAGCGGCGGCACCGGTCGCAGCACGTCGGTGCGGCCCTCGGCGAGGGCGGCGATCCCGGCGGCCAGACGCGGCCAGTTCGGATCCTGCAACGTCACCAGCGGCAGAACCGACACGTCGAACGCCGTGTAGGGCGCGTAGTCGCCGCGGTCGGCACGGGTCAGCACCTTCGCCCAGGTGGCCCGCACATCCGGCGGGCACGGGCCGGCCCGGTCGCACCAGGCCACGAACTCGTCGAACGAATCCTGCAGCGTGGCCGCCTGGGTGCGGACGAACTCGGCCAGCCCGAGACCGTGGTCGAAGACGCCCTCCAGGACGATCGCGCGGACCCGGCCGGGGAACCGTTCCGCGTACTGCTGGCCGAGCAGGGTGCCGTAGGAACTGCCGTGGAACGTGAGCGCCGGTTCACCCAGCGCGCGGCGGAGCGCTTCCAGGTCGTACACCGTGGTTGAGGTGTCGGCGTGGCCGAAGACCGCGCTGGAAGCCCGGCACCGCGCCCAGAAGGCGCGGTTGTGCGCCACCGTGGCGTCGAAGTCGGCCTGGTCACGCAGGATCACCGGCGGGCGGTCCGGCTGCGGCGCGCAGGTGGGCGCGGCACTGCCACCGACGGTACGCGGGTCGAAGCTCACGATGTCGAACCGGTCCAGCTGCTCGTCGCTGAACCGGTTGCCGAGTGCCACCCGGGAGACCCCCGAGTCACCCGGGCCGCCCGGCCCGAAGACCAGCGTGCCGACGCGCTGTGCCGGATTGCGGGCGGGGCGGCGGGCGACCGCGAGCTCGAAGGTCTCGCCGTCCGGTTCGGACCAGTCCACCGGCAGGCGCAGATCCGCGCATTGCACAGCCGGGTCGGGTTTCGCGCACGGTCCCCAGTCGAGGGTGGTGTCTGCCTGCGCCACACCCGGCGTCACCACCAGGGCGAGTGACGTGAGCAGGGCAACGGATCGAAAGTCGGCCATGCGACACATGGTTGTCGCGCCAGCCGGTGGGACATATCCGGATTGCCCCTGAAGTCGGCACCGTAGGGGTCGCCGAAGTGATCACAATGGATCGATGCGAACCAGGGTGCTGACCATCGCCGGGCTGATACTGATCGCCGCCGCACCGATCCTGTCGCTGCTCCTGGGCCGTACCGAGCTGGCCACCTCGGCGGACGAGGAGGCCCCACCGGTTCCGCTGGCCGGGGTCGTCGTCCCGTACCTGATCGGGCTTCTGCTGATCCGCCTGGTGCCACCGCGGCTCCCACAGCTGGAACCGGCCGCCGGCGCGGGCCGTGAGGTCCTGCGGCGGCAGGCCCGATGGCTGATCGGGCTGGCACTGATCTTCCCGGTGGTGGGCCTGCTGCTGAAGGCCACCCCGGACGGCGAGCTGTTCTACGCGCTCGCCAAGGTGCTGATCCTGCTGGCCGGGGCGTGGCTGGTGCTGCGCCGCATCCCCGGCCCGTCGGGCGCACGCGAGCACCGGCGGGCGGTTCCGCGCCTCTGGTACTGGCTGGGGCCGGTCCCGGCGATCGCGGTCTGGGGATATCTGTACTTCTACAGCCCGCTGATCGGCGACCGCGGTGACCTGTCCGGCTACGAGGACTGGGACCGGGTGACGCTGGCCGCGGTGATGCTCTACACGTTCCTCACTGCCAGCGTGCTGGAAGAGATCTTCTACCGGGTGATCCTGCAGACCCGGCTGGAGTCGTTGTGGGGCCGGTGGCCGGCGATCACCGCCACCGCGCTGCTGTTCGCGCTCATGCATGTGCATCGCTTCGGCGACGGGCCGTTCCTCGACATCACCCTGCTGATCCTGATCTCCAACGGTGGGCTCGGCCTGTTCGCCGGCTACCTCTGGTCCCGCTACCGCAACGTGTGGGCGATTCTGGTTGCGCACGGCGCGATCAATTCGCTGGTGCTGTTGCCGCTCTTCGTCTGAGATTTTTTCGGTACGCGTTCGCGGGCCCCGTCCCACCAGTGCCGGCAGAACCTACCCGCGCGATCACCTGCCCGGTCCAGGCCGCCGGCGCGACCGCCGGGCGTAAGCAGTGGGTCGCGCCCACAGCCCCCGCCCGCACGGCTGCCCGCCAGTGTCGTCTCACGCGCCCGAGGCAGCTCTCAGGCGCAGCCGGCCATGCCGGCTGGCGGTCAGTGTCGGTTCGGGCGGGCCGAGGCAGCTCTCAGGCGCAGCCGGGCTGGCCGGCTGGCCGTCGTGCGGGCCGGCCATGAAGACGTGCGGGTGACCCATTTGGTCAGCATCGGATCCTGCATAGCAGGCGACGGCGCGGGTAGATAGGCGGGCGTGAGTTTTCCGAAGCTGAGGTCGTTCGTTCTGGACAGCCGCGACGTGAGGCGGGCCGCCGAGTTCTACCGGGAGGTGCTCGGGCTGAAATACCGGGCCGGGGACGAGACGCCCACGCCGGATGAGGACTGGCTGGTGCTGCTCTCCGGCGACGGGTCGTGGCAGCTCGCCTTCCAGCAGACGACCGGCGTGAAACCGACCACCTGGCCGGACGACGCGGTTCCGCAGCAGATGCATCTGGACACCGCGGTCGACAGCATCGAGGAACTGGACCGGCACCACGAGCGGGTGTTGAGCCTGGGCGGCACGCTGCGTTTCGACCGCAGTGACGACCCGGAGGAGCCGTTGCGCGTCTACGCCGATCCGGACGGACATCTCTTCTGCATTTTTGTGGGCTGAGCCACGAAACGAAGCCGCGGTATCCGGGACGGTAACCGGTTACCGCGGCTTTCCTCTTGCCCTGACCACGGCAAACGAATTGGCAAGCTTCTTTCTTGTCCATTGACGGCCGATAACGCCGGGGTTTGATCATGGACATCGAGGAGTGCTAGTTTTCCGGCGCGGCGCTGCCCGGCCGAAAAATCTTCCTGCGAGAAGCAGCTTCGACGGCAGCATTTCTGCCGCGGTTCTGCTGTACACGGGGAGGAAATTCTGTGCGCCTGAAAAAGGTCAGCACCACCACCGCAGCCTGCGCCCTCGCGCTTCTCGTCTCGGCCCAGCCGGCCCTCGCGGCGCCGGTCGAGCCGGCCATGACCGTCACCGAACGGGTCGCCGGCGCCCTGGCCGGGGCCGACGCCGAGGCGGAGACCGGTGGGCCGACGGTCACCACGGACGGCGACATCGCGGTCTCCAGCGAGGAGCCGTCGGTGTCACTGACCGATTCCGACAACTGGGCCAGGGTCAGCCTGATCGCCGCGCCGGCCGAGGCGGTCGCCGCGGAGGGCGAGGCCCGGGTGTTCCCGGACGTCGCGAAGGACGCCGACTCGGTCATCCGTCCGGTGGAGGGCGGCGCGCAGCTGCTCTACGTCATGCACAGCGCGGCCGCGCCGCGCACGCAGCGATACCGGGTGGACCTCGCGGCGGGCACCACGGTCGAGGCCACCGGGGACGGCGGGTTCCTGCTGGTCGACCGCGCGGGCGAGGCGGAAGGCGTGATCGAGGCGCCGTGGGCGCGGGACGCGTCCGGTCGCGAGCTGCCGACCCGCTACCACTGGGCGGACGGTGTGCTGATCCAGGAGACCGACACGGCGGGCGCCGTCTTCCCGGTCGTTGCGGACCCCAAGATCACCTTCGGGGTGGGTGTCTACCTGAACATGTTCGGCAGCGAGGCCCGAACCTATGGCATGGGGATCGTCGCGATGGGCGGCGCTGCCGCCGCCGTCGGGTGCGCGACCCTCGACAAGGTCCCGCACGCCGTCAAGATCCTGGCCCGGATCGCGTGCGGCGCCGGGGTGGTCTCGCTGCCCAAGGTCTTCGCCGCGGTCAAGAGCATCGCCCAGGACAAGAGCCTGGACGACCGGGCCTGCTACCAAGTGAAGATCATCCCGTTCAAGGGCGGCAAGAAGAAGGTAGCCGCCAAGAACTGCAAGTAGCTTCCGGGCGGAGCGGCCGGCTTTCACGGGGAAGCCGGCCGTTCCGCGGATCCACCCGTAAAGGAGAAGGAATGACCGTTCCCGGCCGTATCGCCTATTTCCTCGCCCTCATTGTTCTCGGCATTCTCGGATTCGTCGTCCAGCCGGATTTCTGGGTCGGCGCCGTCATCGCGGCGGCCACGATGATTGCGGTGTCGCTGTTCGACGTGGGCCTCGCGCGGCGGCGGCGCCGCGCGACCTGACGGTCACTGGAGGTCGACGTCCACGCCGTCCGCGGCGAGCAGTTCGAGCAGCTGATCCATGGTCAGCGACGGCGCCCACCAGCGGCGGTCGTACCCGGGCAGCAGATGGTCACGGGCGACCGCCGAGTCGTGCCAGACCAGCCGGAAGCCGGGCGCGACGCCCCACCCGCCGAGCAGGCAGTCGTGCAGGGCGCCCAGGTTCCAGCCGAAGTAGCCGCCGGGCCCGTTGACCGCCTCGCCGATCGCGCAGTAGAAGCCCTCCTCGTCGGTGACGTGCCGGCCCTCCAGGTGCACGGTGGCGCCGGGCTTGCGGTCCGGGGCGTGCCGGTGGTGGGCCAGGGCGGCCCCGGCCCACTCCTGCCGAAGCTCCCGGTCATATCCGGCCCAGGCGCCCGGCTCGGTGGGGCGGCCCTGCTGCCAGCGCTGCCAGACCTCGCGGGCGCGGGCCGGCCGGGCCGGTCCGACGGCGTCGGCGTACGTCGGCTGGAACGTCACGTCCACCAGCCCGTCCCCGAGCAGCGACGGCCGTACGGCCGCCACCTCCGCCCCCAGCCCCGCGTCGAGCAGCCGGGTGGCCGTGCCGTCCCGCCCGACGCTGAAGATCGACGCGTTCACCCAGCGCCGGTGCCGGGCAGCGCCACGGTCCAGGGCTTCCAGGGCGCGCAGCAGCCGACTGCCCGGCTGGCACCCGAGCAGCGTGGCCGGCCGCGGCGCCGGCGCCGGCCGCTCGTGGAAGACCCCGGTCACGTCCCCGCACGCCCCGAAGTCCTCGTCGCCCTCCGCGGTCACCCCGGTGAGCAGGTATCCGTCCGCCTCCGGGGCCCGCTTCGGCAGCTGGCGCAGCCGGCCCTCGAGGACCATGTCGAGCGGCCCGTGCCGTCCGGTGCGGCTGCTCTTCAGCACCGTCACGTCGAGCAGCTCAGCGGCGCAGGAGTCCGGCGGGTACGCCGCCTCCAGACCGATATTGCCCAGCCACACGGGACCGCTGCCGTCGCCGGCGGCGCGCAGCCGGCCGGCCGGGGTGCAGTCGAGCAGCGTATAGCGCTCGACGGCCGGCTCGGGCGGGTCGGCGAACAGTCCGTCGATGTCGGCGCACGTGGCGACGACGTTGTCACCGTCGTCGATGGTCTCGTCGACCAGGATCCAGGGAAGGCCGATCACCGGGCGACCGTACCGCCTCGCCGCCGACGGGGGGTAATCGCGGATATCCGGCCGTCCACCAGGGGTACTCTCCGCGCAAGGGGACTAGCTCAGCGTTGAGAGAGGACGGTGTCGGCTCGTGAAGGTCGGCATTCCCAGTGAGGTCAAGAACAACGAGTTCCGGGTGGCGATCACCCCGGCCGGCGTGTTCGAGTTCGCCCGGGCCGGACACGACGTGTTCGTCCAGTCCGGCGCGGGTCTCGGCTCGTCGATCACGGACGCCGATTTCCGGGCCGCCGGGGCGCAGATCCTGCCGGACGCGGACGCGGTGTGGGGCACCGGCGACCTGATCCTCAAGGTCAAGGAGCCGATCGCGGAGGAGTACCACCGGATGCGGCCGGGCCAGGTGCTCTTCACCTATCTGCACCTGGCCGCGTCGAAGGAGTGCACGGACGCGCTGGTGGACCGTAAGGTCACCGGCATCGCCTACGAGACGGTGGAGCTGGCGGACCGGTCGCTGCCGCTGCTGGCCCCGATGTCCGAGGTGGCCGGGCGGCTCGCGCCGCAGGTGGGCTCCTATCACCTGATGCGGCAGGGCGGCGGCCGCGGCGTGCTGATGGGCGGCGTGCCCGGGGTCTACGCGGCCAAGGTGGTGGTGATCGGCGCCGGGGTGTCCGGGATGAACGCGGCGGCGATCGCGCTCGGCATGCAGTCCGAGGTGCTGCTGCTGGACAAGAACGTGGCCCGGCTGCGGGCGGCCGACGCCGACTACCGCGGGCACATCCAGACGATCGCGTCGAACGCGTACGAGATCGAGAAGGCCGTGCTCGACGCCGACCTGGTGATCGGCGCCGTGCTGGTGCCCGGCGCGAAGGCGCCGACGTTGATCTCCAACGACCTGGTGTCGCGGATGAAACCGGGCAGTGTGCTGGTGGACATCTCGATCGACCAGGGCGGCTGCTTCGAGGACTCGCGGCCGACCACCCACGACGAGCCGACCTACCGGGTGCACGAGTCGATGTTCTACTGCGTGGCGAACATGCCCGGCGCGGTGCCGCACACCAGCACCTACGCGCTGACCAACGTCACCCTCCCGTACGCTCTGGAGCTGGCGAACCTGGGCTGGCGCGACGCGCTGCGCCGCGACCCGGCGCTGGCCGCGGGCCTGAACACCTTCGACGGGCAGGTCGTCTACGGTCCGGTCGCCGACGCGCACGGGATGCGCCCGATACCCCTGACGGAGGTGCTGCGCTGAGTCTCGACGGTGCGATCAAGGCCTATCTCGACCATCTCAGTGTCGAGCGTGGCCTGTCGCGCAACACCCTGGCCTCCTACCGGCGCGACCTGGAACGGTACGCGCTGAAGCTCACCGAGGCCGGGATCGACGACCTCGGCCAGGTGCGCGCCGCCGACGTGAGCGCGCACCTGGCCGGGTTGCGCGAGGAGGGCCTGGCCTCGTCCTCGGCGGCGCGGGCCATCAGCGCGGTGCGCGGCCTGCACCGCTTCGCGGTCCGCGAGCGCCTGGTGCCCCACGACGTGGCCGCTGACGTACGGCCGCCGGCGCCGCCGAAACGCCTGCCGAGAGCGCTCGATGTGGACCAGGTGAACCGCCTGCTCGCGGTGCCGGGCACGGATTCGCCGCTCGGGCTGCGCGACCGGGCGTTGCTGGAGTTCCTCTACGGCACCGGGGCGCGCATCTCCGAGGCGGTCGGCGCGGACATCGACGACCTGTCGCTCGACGAGGACCCGGCCGCTCTGCTGCGGGGCAAGGGCGGGCGCACCCGGCTGGTCCCGGTGGGCGGCTACGCGCGGTCCGCGATGCATGCCTATCTGGTACGGGCCCGCCCGCTGCTCGCCGCCGCCGGCCGGGGCACCCCGGCGATCTTCCTGAACGCCCGAGGTGGACGGTTGTCGCGGCAGAGCGCGTGGACGGTGCTGCACCGGTGCGCCACCGCGGCCGGGTTGCCCGTGGACGGTCCGTACGCGGTGAGCCCACACACGCTGCGTCACTCCTACGCCACGCATCTGCTCGACGGCGGCGCCGACGTCCGCGTCGTTCAGGAGCTGCTGGGACACGCGTCGGTCACCACGACGCAGGTGTATACGCTGGTGACCGTGGAACGCCTTCGGGAGGTGTACGCGACCTCTCACCCGCGCGCTCGTTAGAAGCTGCGAACCCGTAGGTGCGACACGCCGAACGGCTGACCCCTTTCGGGAAGGGCGCGTGGCGTACAGTCGGGCATCGGCTCCGGCTGTGCCAGCCCCGCGGCGGAAAACCGAAGGCAAAGCGGGGACAGTCAAGTCCGAGTCGGGAGGGGGCGAGGTCATGTCAGGGAACGGCGAGCGTGCGGAGGCCTGGACTTCCACGCTCCGCGAGCAGCAGAACTCCCTCGATCTCGGTGCTGACCTGGGCCCAGCCGACCCCACGGCCTACACGATGCGCCGCCCGATCCCCGAGCCGATGCCGACCGACCGGCACGGTCCGGCCCGCATCATCGCCCTGGCCAACCAGAAGGGTGGTGTCGGAAAGACGACGACCACCATCAACCTGGGCGCCGCGCTGGCGGAGTACGGGCGCAAGGTCCTCCTCGTCGACTTCGACCCGCAGGGCGCCTGCTCGGTCGGTCTCGGGGTGAACCCGCACAACCTCGACCTGAGCGTCTACAACCTGCTGATGCAGGACGACGTCGCCACCGAGGACGTCATCATCAAGACCGACGTGGCCGGGCTGCACCTGCTGCCGGCCAACATCGACCTCTCCGCGGCCGAGATCCAGCTGGTCAACGAGGTGGCCCGGGAGATGGCCCTGGCCCGGGCGCTGCGCTCGGTCCGCAAGGAGTACGACTTCATCCTGATCGACTGCCAGCCCTCGCTGGGCCTGCTGGCGATCAACGCGCTGACCATCGCGCACGGCGTGCTCATCCCGCTGGAGTGCGAGTTCTTCTCGCTGCGCGGTGTGGCCCTGCTGCTGGACACCATCGACAAGGTCCGCGAGCGGCTCAACTTCGACCTGGAGCTCGAGGGCATCCTCGCCACCATGTACGACTCCCGCACCACCCACTGCCGCCAGGTGCTGCAGCGGGTCGTGGAGGCGTTCGGCGACAAGGTGTACCAGACGGTCATCACGAAGACGGTGAAGTTCCCGGAGTCGACCGTGGCCGGCGCGCCGATCACTACGCTGGATCCCGCGTCGTCCGGCGCCCGCAACTACCGTCAGCTCGCTCGCGAGGTCATCGCCGCCAAGACAGAACGAGGCTAGGTCACACACCCGTGCTCTTCGCGCTCGGCGAACCGGTGGCGTTCGTCGCCCTGGTCGCCGCTTTTCTGCTCGGTTTGGCGCTGCGTGCCGTCGCCATCCGGTTCACCGCCCGTACCGTCGGGCTGGCCGAGCGCCGGCAGTCGCTGCGGCTGAGCCCGCGCGAGGACCTCGACCCGTTCGGCGCGGTGTCGGCCGCGGTCGGCGGGATGGGCTGGGGTCGGCAGCTCACCGTGGACGAGGTGCCCCGCTACCGGGGCCGGGGGCGGGCCGCCGCGGTCTTCGCCGCCGGGCCGGTCGCGTGCATCCTCGCCGGTGAGCTTCTCATCGCGGCGTACGCCCTGGTCTACCCCGAGCAGGCGGAAGTGGTGCTGGCCGCGGTCGGCCTCAGTGACGTGCTGCGCGGGGTCGCCCTGCCGTACGGCGAGCAGATCCTGCTCTCGCTCGGTGTCGGCCTGCTCGCCTTCGGGCTGCTGGCGCTGATCCCGATCCCGCCGCTGGACGGGTTCGGGATCCTCTGGTTCGCGCTGCGGCAGCCCGGGGCGGGCATGAACTGGATGCGGCTCTGGTTCGAGGACAAGAACATCGGCGTGCTGATCCTGCTGATCTTCGGGTTCTTCCCGCTCGGCTACCCGATCCTGCTCATGATCCTGAATATCCTCGGCGTGCTGTTCCTGCGTGTCTGGTCCTGAACCTCTCGACCGTCTGACGCCAGGCCACCACGGCGCCGGCGCGCATCTGTGACGGCGTGAAGGCGATCTTGCGGCTGAGTGCGAACGCCCGGTCGGTGATCTCCTTGCGGGCCTTGCTCGGGTGCCCGGAGTCGAACGGCGGCTGCGGGTCGTACTCGATGTAAAGCTGCACCATCTCGGCGTGGTCCCGGCCGGCGATCTCGCCGACCAACCAGAGCCCCAGATCCAGGCCGGCCGAGACGCCGGCGGCGGTGGCGACCTTTCCCGAGCGGACGATCCGCTCCTCCGGCCGGGGCTCGGCGCCGAGCGCGCCCAGCGCCCGCTGCACGGTCCAGTGGGTGGTGGCCGGCTTGCCGGTCAGGATGCCGGCGGTGGCCAGGATGAGCGCGCCGGTGCAGACCGAGGTGGTCCACTGCGTGGTCTCGTGCACCCGGCGCAGCCAGTCGATCAGGGCGGTGTCGGCCATCGCGGAGGCGGTGGACGGGCCGGAGCCGGGGACCAGCACGATGTCCGGGCGGGGCGTCTCGGCGTAGGTGTGGGTGACCCCGAGGAAGAGCACACCGCTGTCGGCGACCACCGGGCCGGGTTCGGGGCCGACGAAGCGGATCTCGGCGCCGGGCAGGGAGCGGAGGAACTCGTACGGGCCGATGGCGTCGAGTGCGGTGACTCCGGGGTAGAGGACGATGGCGATCTGCATGTCCCGATCGTCGGCGCTGCGCCCGGCACAGACCCGGCGGCGGGGAACGCTCGTCCGGATCTGTGCGGGACGGTGCCGGTTTCCTGCGATCAGCTGCGGTAGACCGAGATGTGTGCGCGGCTGTCCGGGCCGAACGGGGTGCCCGCCCAGTCGGCGTAGCGGGCGTCGAGGCGCATCCCCGCGGCGGCGGCGAACGCGTCGATCTGCTCGGGCCACTGGTACCGCATCCCGAACGGCTCCAGCTTCACCCCGCCGTTGCTGAAGGTGAGCGTCTGCCGGAGGAAGGTCTGCGCCTCCCGGTCGTACTTGTGCAGGCGGACGCCGACCGCCTCCTCGGTCACCGACCACACCTGGACCTGCTGCTCGTCGCGGTCGAACTGGGCCGGGTCGGGCACGAACGCCTCGATGACGAAGGCGCCGCCGGGCGCGAGAACCCGGGCGACGTTGCGGAAGCACTCCTCCTGGCGGCCCGGGACGGTCAGGTTGAACAGCGTGTTGAACACCAGGTAGACGAGCGGATAGCGGCCCTCGACCGGCACGTCGGCCATGTCGCCGATCACCACCGGCAGGTCCGCGCCGCCGGGCTTGGCGCGCAGCAGCTCGACCATCTCGGGGGAGGCCTCCACGCCCTCGACCGGGATGCCGCGTTCGGCCAGGGGTAACGCCACCCGGCCGCTGCCGATCGCCAGCTCCAGGACCGGGCCGCCGGCCGCGAGACCGGCCAGGAATGCCACGGCCGGTGCCGGGTCGGGGTTGCCGGGGTCGTCGTAGTGGGCCGCCCACTGCCGGCCGAAGAGTCCGGGATCGTCCAGAACAGACATGGGTCCATGTCTACCGGCACTGGTTGATGTCGGCATCCGGACAGCCGCGCCTCTGTACGGATTGTCCGGAGTTGTCGTATGCATTCCAGCGTCCGCAGAGGGGAGAAGCGCGATGCCCGGCCGGCGCGTCTGCGAGGTCTACACCAGCGATCCGGAGGTCGGGCCGCTGCCGTATCCCAGCGGCTCCGGGCTGCTGCTCACCGACCGGTTGGTGCTGACCGCCAGCCACCTGCTGCCCACCGACGACGTCCTGGTGCGTTTCCCCGGGGCCGACGGGACCGCCTGCCATCCGTGCGAGGTGCGGTGGCGGTCGGCGGAACTGGACGCCGCCATCCTGTGGATCGGTGACGGCGACTGGATGCCGCCCGCGCTGCCGGCCCTGCGGTGGGGCCGGTTCGTGACCGGCCTGACCGGGGTCGCCGCGGAGGCGGCCGGTTTTCCCGACGCGCACGGCGCCGAGGTCCGCGACTGGGCGCACGCGGCCGGCACGCTCAGCGCCCTCGACGACACCCGGGTCGAGCTGCACGTCGGCTCCTGGCCGCGGCCGCCGGCCGACCGGTCGGTGTGGAAGGGCATGTCCGGCGCCGGCCTGTTCGCCGAGGGACTGCTGACCGGGCTGGTCGTCGGGGACGAGAACGACCGGCTCACCACAATCCGCGCCGAGGCGCTGCTCGCCGACCCGGCCTTTGTGAAGGCCGCCTGCGACGGTGTCGTGCCGCCGCTCGAACCGGCCGAGGTCACCGGCCTGCGGAGCGTGCCGGTGCCGCTGCGGGAAAGCCCGGCCGGACTCCTGCGGGCCGAGGCCGAGGTGGTGCCGTTCCACGGCCGCCGCGCGGAGCGGGACCGGCTGCGGCAGTGGCTCGACGGCGCGGACCGGGCCGGTGTGCGCGTGCTGACCGGCCCCGGCGGGCAGGGCAAGACCCGCCTGGCCCGGGAGTTCGCCCGGGACGCGGAACAGGCCGGCTGGCTTGTCGTGGCGTTGCGCGAGGACGCCCCGGCCGCGCTGTTCGAGCGGTTCCGCGACGTCCGCGAGCCGCTGCTGCTGGTGGTCGACGACGCGGAGAAGCAGCACGACCGGCTCAAACGCCTGGTCGCCGCCCTGCCGGAGCACGAGCGGGTCCGGCTGCTGCTGGTGGCCCGCAGCAGCGGGGCGTGGCTGCACGAGCTGGCGCTGGAGAGCGACCCGTTCGCGGCCCTGCTGCCCGGCGACGAACTGGCCGCGGTGACCGAGGAGCTGGGCCCGCTGGAGGACCGGGCGGCCTCCTTCGAGCAGGCGCTCGCCGCGTTCCGGGCCCGGCTCGCGGCCACCGAGCCCGCAACGATCGAGCCGTCGCCTGACGGCAGCCGCCATCGCATCGACCCGTCGCCGGACGGCGGCCGCCATCGCATCGAGCCCGCAGCGATCGAGCCGCCGCCGGA
Organism: Actinoplanes sp. NPDC024001; assembly: GCF_040638955.1. Taxonomy (NCBI): domain Bacteria; kingdom Bacillati; phylum Actinomycetota; class Actinomycetes; order Micromonosporales; family Micromonosporaceae; genus Actinoplanes; species Actinoplanes sp. NPDC024001. The sequence goes on along the minus strand of NZ_JBEZZB010000105.1, from coordinate 22,211 downwards.
CGGCGGCCGCCATCGCATCGAGCCGGCCGCGATCGAGTCGCCGCCGTTGGAGGGCGACCGTCACGGCAGCGTGCTGGCGATCCACATGGAGGCGATGGCGCGGCTGCTGGACCCGGTACCCGGCGCCGACAGCACGGAGATCCTGCTGGAGCACGAGGCCCGGCACTGGTCCGGGCGGGCGCGGTCGACCTTCGGACTGGACGGGCTGGACGGCCCGGCGCTGCGGCAGACGGTCGCGGTGGCCACGCTCTGCACGGTCCGCACCGGCCCGGGGGAGCGGCTGCTGGACCTGCTCGACCGGGTGCCGCTGCTCGACGACCAGCCGCCCGGGGTGAAGGCCGCGGCGGCCGGCTGGCTGAGCGACCTCTACGGCGAGCCGGGCCGGCAATGCGCTGCGCTGCGCCCGGACCCTCTGCACGAGCACCTGGTCGGCCGGGAACTGCTGGACCACCCGGCGATGCTGGACCGGATCGTGCCGATCCTCACCGAACGGCAGGCCTGCGAGCTGCTGACCGTGCTGGCCCGGGCCGGTGCGCCGGTCTCCGCGGGCCACACCCGGGACGAGGCGGTCGTGCTGGTCGTGGCCGGGGTGATCGACGCGCTGGTGCGCCGCTATCCGAAGCGGCTCGCCTTCCCGGCGTGGATCGCGGCCGGGCTGGTGGACGAGGTGGCCGCGCGGCCGCTGCACGCGGCCCTGGACGCGATCTACGACGGCGAGGCGGCGCGCGGCCGACGGTGGCGGGAGTCGCTCTCCGTGGGGATCGGCACGGTCCGTCGTGGGCTCGGCAGGCAACGCCGGCGGGGTACGAGGGACAGGCTGGTCCGTCTCGCCTCGGGAACGGCCGCCGGAGTCGCGGTGGTCGCGCTGGGCTCGGCGCTGCTGATGATCGACTCGGAGGAGAAGGCCGGGGAGCCGCCCTTGGCCCCGGTCCAGGGTGTGGTGGCCGCCGCCCCACCCGCCGCGGCAGCCGCTCCGCCGCAGACCGGGGGCGCGATCGGCGAGCCGACATCGGTGCCGTCCCCCACGCCGACCCGGGCGCGGCCGAAGAGGACCGCCACTGCCGAAGCGACCACGACTCGAAGCCGGCGGTCGCCCGGCCGGAGCCGGGAGGCTCCGGCTCGCCGGATCACCCAGGCGCCGGAAACGCCGACCCGGCCGGTCGTGCGGGCGACGCCGAAGCGGAGCCCGGCGGTGACGGCGCCGCGCGAGCCGGCCGCCACGGCGAAGCCGACGGCCATCCCGACGTTGACCGGCCTGCCGTCCATCCCGTCCGGGCGGATGGAGCCCACGACGGGCGGCACCGCCCAGCCCACGGCCGATCCCACGGCCGGCGACAGCCCGACCGGGCCGGAGCCGGAGCCGGGGGCGGAGCCAGGACTAGAGCCCGGGGCCGGATCGGGGTCTGGGGCGGGTTCGGGATCCGGGCCTGGTGTGGAGCCTGGGCCGGGATCGGAGCCCGGGCCGGGTTCGGAGCCTGGGCTGGGTTCGGGGTCCGGGCTGGGTTCGGGGCCGAGGCCGGGTTCGGGGTCTGGGCTGGGTTCGGGGCCGAGGCCGGGTTCGGAGTCCGATCAACGCCCGGAGCCCGCGCCGGAGCCCGAACCCGACCCGGCGGCTGAGCCCACCGGCGACCAGCCGGCCGCAGGGGAAGGCGATCCGACCGCGGGGCCGACGCCCTGACCGTGCCCCGCACCGGCCCGGCAGCGGCACCAACTCGGCAGCAGCACCAACTCGGCAGCAGCACCAACCCGGCAGCAGCACCAACCCGGCACCAGCACCCAGCACCGGTCCGGCTGCCTGGCTGGAGGAAGGGGTGCTGCAGCATCACGCGCCCCGGCTGCTCGGGACGGCCCGGCCTGGCGCCAGCGCCGCTCAGCGGGCGGTCACCGGCGCCGCCGCTTCCGGATGCGCGGCCGCTGTGCGGTAGCGGGACGGCGGCACCGCGTACCGATCGAGGAAGGCCTGCCGCAGCGACTCCGTCGAACCGAACCCGCACCGCCGGGCCACCGCCGCCAGCGGCAGCCCGGTCGAGGTGAGCAGGTGCGCCGCGGCCTCGGTCCGGGCGCGCCGCACATATTGCGCCGGGGTCTGGTGCACGTAGGTCAGGAACAGCCGGGACAGGTGCCGCTCGCTGACCCCCGCCTGGCGGGCCAGCGCGCCGGTGGTCAGGTCGCCGTTGAGATGCCCGACGATGTGGTCGGTCGCCCGGCGGACCACGAAGTCGTCGCTGCCGCGCCGGGCCAGGAACATGCTGACCTGCGACTGCCCGCCGGGCCGCTGCAGGTAGGCGACGGTGCCGAGGGCGACTCCGCGGGCCGTCGCGGCGCCGTTGTCCTCCTCGATGAACGCGAGGGTCAGGTCCAGGGCGCTGGTCACCCCGCCGGAGGTGCTGACGTCGCCGTCGCGGATGTAGATCGGGTCCGGGTCGACCAGCACGTCGGGGTAGCGATCGGCGAGCCGGTCCGCGTACATCCAATGGGTGGTGGCGCGCCGGTCGTTGAGCAGGCCGGTCTCGGCGAGGACGGTCGCGCCGGTGCAGACCGCCGCGACGCGGCGGGCGAGCGGCGCGAGGCGCCGCACATGCCCGACCAGGTGCGGGTTGGCGGCGGCCCGCTCGTGGCCGAGGCCGCCGGAGACCAGCAGGGTGTCGAGCGGTTCGTTGACCCGCTCCAGTACCGCCTGCGACTCCAGCCGGAGACCGGAGTCGCAGGCCAGCGCGGTGCGGCCGAGGGTGGCCAGGACCGTCCGGTACGGCGGGGTGGCGCCGATCCGGTTGGCGATGTGCAGGGCGGACGTGACGCAGGCGATGTCGAGCAGCTCCGCGCCGTCGTATCCGACGATGAGGATCAGTCGTTCGTCCATCCCCGCACTCTACCCCCGGGGGGTATAAATGCGGGAGGTCGCGTGCGGGGTGGCGCGCATGTCACCACCCCGCCGAATGTGCCTAACCGGTCAGCATCCCGCGCAGCAGGCTGTTGCCGGAGTGCGCGGCGTCGCCGTCGTGCGCCTCGTCCGAGACGTCGACCAACCGGTACCTGTGCAGGTCGGTACCGGGCGGCACCGGCAGGACCACCTGGGGCCCGTCCGGCAGGTTGCCCAGCGACACCATCTTCGTGGTGTCGTCCGGGTCGATCAGCCACACCTGATGGAATCCGGTCGTCAGCGGCAAATTCCGGACGTCCAGCCGCATCTCCCCGCCGGCGAGCACCTCGGCCGTGCCGTGCGCCGCGGGCGGCACGGTGGGCAGCGGGTTCAGTGTCGCCTGCGCGGTGATCGGGTCGGCCGGTGACGGCTGCAGGACGCGGATCGCGACCACGGTGCCGGCCACCGCCACCACGGCGGCCGCGACCGCCGCCATCACCGCCGCCGGCCAGCGGCGCCGGCGCGGTCGCGCCGGTCGCTCCCGGTGCCGGGCCAGGTCGACCACCTCGGCGTACGCGGGCGCGGGGCTGATCCGCTCCTCGATGGCCCGCCAGACCCGGTCCGGCGGCGCCGGCAGATCGCGGACGTCCTCGAGTTCCGTGCCGAGGTCGGCGACCTCGCGCAGCTCCTCGAACTCGCGCCGGCAGTCGGCGCACTCGTGCAGGTGGACCGCTTCGCCGGGGTCCGCCGACTCCTCAGAGAGCGCGAGAAGGACCAGCCGATCGGTATCCAAATGCTGCACCGTCCACCTCCCATCGACGTCGCAGGTTGGCCATTCCCCGGCGGATGTGGCTCTTGACCGTACCGAGCGGCAGGCCGGTGACCGCCGCTATCTGCGGGTGCGTGAGATCGTCGAAGAACGCCAGCTCCAGGGTGCGGCGTTGCTCCTCCGGCAACCGGTTCAGCTCGTCGGCGACGACCAGCCGGTCGACGATCCGTTCCGGGGTCTCCCGGGGGTCCGGCGGGGACAGCTGGGCGCGGACGGTCTCCGTCACCCGGTCCTCGCGCGCTGTCGACCGCAGGCGGTCGACGGCCTTGCGCCGGGCGATGCCCAGCAACCAGCCCAGAATCGTGCCGCGCCCCGGGTCGAACGTGTCCCGGCCGGACCAGGCGGCCACGAAGGTCACCTGGGTGACGTCCTCGGCGTCCGCCCGGTTCCCCAGCAGGCGCTGGGCCAGGTAGAGCACCGCGGCGCCGTGCCGGTCGTAGGCCGTGCGCAGGGCTGTCTCGTCGCCCGCCCGCAAACGCTCGGCGAGCTCGTCGTCGGCTTCCATCGACCTCCCTCCCGCGAGTGGTTCACCACTGGTTCGTCGGGGAGCGTGCGAATGGATGCACCCGGGAGCTAGTTGTCGTGCATCGACAACCGGCCGACGGTGTGCGGTTCGAGCCGGACCGTGACACCACCGGTGGTGGCCAGGCAGATCTTGTCGTCCGGGGTGGTCAGCGTGCTGATCCGGACGTCCTGGAGGGTGACGACGACGGTCGTCTCGTCGAGCGGGATCCGGAAGTCCGGGATGCGGCTGACCGGCTGGGGCGGCACCTTGGCGATCTGCCCCTCGACCGCGGCGGTGATCACCGGGGCCAGCGCGTTCACCACGACCCGCAGCAGGTTGTCCAGGAACCCGGGCACGCCGTTGAAGGCGAAGTCGAAGGTCACCGCCTCGATCCGGTCCAGTTTGAGGACGATCTCGTTCGCGGCGTTGATCGAGGCGGTGACCCGGACCGTGGGGTGGGCGGTGGCGGTCCCGTCGAAGGCCCAGCCGACCGGTTTGGCCCACAGGTGCAGGTCGACGTCGATCCGGGCGGAACCGCGCAACCGGCCGTTCTGGCCGGGGATCACGTCCAGGGAGAACGCCGAGAACCGGGCCGTGTACTCGGCGCTGACGGTGACGTCGACCGGGAAGAGCCGGATCTGCGTGGACCAGTCGCCGGTCACCGGATAGGCCGCCGCCGCGTTGTCGAGCAGCCGGTTGAGCAGCGGCGCCCGGACCGCCACGAACGCCCGGCGCTCCGGCCAGGCGCCGGCGAGCGGGGCCGGCTCGGGCTGGTCCGGCAGCAGGGCGGTGGTGGCCAGCAGCCGCCCCTCGCCGGTGGCGACGGCCGGCGGCGCCACCTGCAGCGTGCCCAGGCCGAGCGGCGGGATGCGCACCGGGCGCAGGAAGGTCTGCTCGATCAGCCGGGTCAGCTCGGGCACCACGCCGCGGTTGACGATCTGGGTCAGTGCCGGGTTACCGGGCACGTCGACGCGGGCGGTCACCAGGTCCGGGGTGAGCACCCCGCCGGACTCGACGATCATCTGCAGGCCGGCGTGCAGCGACGCCTCGAACCGGGTCGGCTCGCCGTCGCCGTAGTGGAAGGTGAGGTCGACCCGGGGCACGACCAGCTCGAACGAGGCCCGGGAGGCGGTCGCGGCGGCCTGGTCGGCGCCGCCGGCGGCGAGCTGGTCCAGCAGCGCCCGGTGCCAGTCACGCACGTCGGCGGACGGGGCCAGGCTGACCACCGGTGGGCCGGCCAGGTCGTAGTCGATGCGGGTCACCGACAGCGCCGGCAGAGTGATCGGCAGGCTGCCGGTGAGCAGCAGGTCGTGGGTGGCGTCGTAGACCGACCGGATGACCTCGTTGAGGGCCGGCTCGTCGATGCCGATCACCGCGTCGTAGTTCGGCAAGGTTCCTCCTCGGGCAGGGCGCACCCTTCACCGTGGACGGTTGCCGCAAACCACGGAAGCCCCCGGTCAGCGGATCTCGAAGCGGTCCGCCGGCTCGGGCGGCTCGTCGTGCACGTCGACCGCGCTGACCCGGGCCTGCGGCGGGCCGGTGCGGCACCAGGTGACCAGGCGCTCGACGCTTTCCGGGGCACCCTGGAAAGCGGCCTCGACCCGGCCGTCGGGTAGGTTGCGCACCCAGCCGGTGACGCCCTGCTGCCCGGCGACGCGGCGGCAGGTGTCGCGGAAGAAGACGCCCTGGACCACCCCGGAGACCAGGACTCGCTTACGGATCACCGGTTCACCCTAAGCCGCCGGGATTTCCCGATGTGCGACCGGCTGTCATACAACAGCCGAAAAAACGAATGGTGAACATCTCACTTCGTGCTGGTCAACGCCGGATTTGTTGATCACGTCTACAGTCACCTCGCGCAGGCCACCCCCGGTCGCGCTCGAGCACGACGACGAAGGGAGGCTGCCATGGCGAAGAAGAGCGACGTGAAGGTCAAGGCCGCCAAGGTCAAGGACGAGGTCAAGGTCAAGGCCGCCAAGGTCGAGGCGAAGGCCAAGGACAAGGCGAAGCCCGCCGAGGCGAAGCCCGCCAAGACCAAGCCCGCCAAGGTGAAGCCGGTCGCGGTGAAGCCCGCCAAGGCGGAGAAGGCCAAGGCGCCGAAGTCCAAGAAGGACTCGAAGAAGAAGTGACGCACCGGGCCGCCCCCCCCCGGCCCCCGCCACACCACCCCCCCCCCCCCCGTTGTCACCCCGCCGGGCGCCCCCCCCCCCGCGGCCCCCCCCGGGACTCGGCCGAGCCCAGACCCCGGATCGGGCGGCCACCACGACCGGGGTCGCCCGATCGGGGCGTTGACCCTCATGTTGGCGCCCGTCAATCCTGTTGCGTCGGCGCGGGCGCAAATCCATGGAGGACATTCGATGGGCATACGGGACGCGCACACCATCCGTGGCCGCGTCGTCCGCATGCTGGCCCTGCCCGTCGCGGCCGTGCTGCTGTTGCTCTCGGTCGTCGTGGCCGAGGAGCTCGGCGACTACCGGCTGGCGGCCCGCACCGACCGCGCGATCACCCTCGACCTGGCGATGCAGTCCCTGGTGCAGGAGGTGCAGACCGAACGCGGGGTCACCGCCGGGCTGCTCGCCGGCAACCAGGCCTTCCGCACCGAGGTGGCGCCGGCCCGGGAACGCGTGGACCGGCAGCGGCAGGCCGTCCAGGACCTGCTGGCCGACGGCGGCGACCTCGACGGGCAGGTGACCGAAGCCCTCGACCGGGCCGCCGGGCTGGATTCGATCCGCGAGGACGCCGACGGCGAGGAAGCCGACCGCGCCGAGGTCTTCGCCGACTACAACGAGCTGATCGAGGAGCTGGGCGAGGTCTACTTCGCGCTGGACAACGCCGCCGACGCGCAGATGCGGCTCGGCTCCGAGGCGCTGACCATGCTCAACGCGGCCAAGGAGGTCACCGCCCGGCAGCGCGCGTTCCTCAACGGGGTGTTCTCCGCCGGCGGGTTCCGCAGCGGGGAGTTCCTGCAGTTCGTGCAGCTGCGCGCGGACCGGGACATCGCGCTCAAGGAGTTCGAGGAGTACGCCACCCCGACCGCGATCGCCGCCAAGAACTACCTGTTCAGCACCGGCCCGGCGGCGCAGGCCCTGCACTTCGAGCAGGTGGCGCTCGGCTCCGGAGACGGGCAGGCGCTGGCGATCGACCCGCAGGCCTGGTGGTCGACGCTGACCACGGTGCTCGACGACATGTCGCAGCTGGCCCAGCACATCGGCTCCACCCTGAAGGCCCGGGCCGAGGTGCTGCGGCGCCAGGCCGACCTGCGGCTGGCCGGGCTCGCCGCGATCGTGCTGCTCTGCCTCGGCGGCGCCGTCTACCTGGCGACCGGCGCGGCCCGCTCGCTGGCGAACCCGCTCGCCGGCCTGGCCGCCGAGGCGAACCGGCTGGCCGGCGAGCGGCTGCCGGAGGCGGTCCGCCGGGCGGTCGCCGAGGACGGGGGCGGGCCGCCGGACCCGCTGCCGGTCGCGGCCGGGGCGAGCGTCGAGGTACGCCAGCTGGCCGACGCGCTGGAACGGGTGCAGGCCACCGCGTACGCCCTGGCCACCGAGCAGGCGCAGCTGCGCCGGGCGGGCGCGGAGTCGCTGGCCAACCTGGGCCGGCGCAACCAGAACCTGCTGCGCCGGCAGCTCGGCTTCATCACCCGCCTGGAACGCGAGGAGTCGGATCCGGCCGGGCTGGCCAACCTGTTCGAACTGGACCACCTGGCCACCCGGATGCGCCGCAACGCGGAGAGCCTGCTGGTGCTGGTCGGCGCGGCCAGCCCCCGGCAGTGGTCGGGACCGATGCCGCTGAGCGACGTGATCCGGGCCGCGGTGTCCGAGGTCGAGGAGTACCGGCGGGTGTCGCTGCGGCGCCTGGACGAGGCCATGGTGGCCGGCTCGGTGGTCAGCGGGCTGGCCCACCTGCTCGCCGAACTGATCGAGAACGGTCTGGTCTTCTCCCCGCCCGACCTGGACGTGGAGATCCACGGCCGGTCGGTGGAGGGCGGCTACCTGATCGCGATCTGCGACCAGGGTGTCGGCATGAGCCAGGCCGATCTGGACCTGGCCAACCAGCGGCTGCGCGGCGAGGGCGACTTCCTGACCGCACCGGCGCGGTTCCTCGGCCACTACGTGGTCGGCCGGCTCGCCGCCGAGATGGGCATCGGGGTCGAGCTGGGCCGGTCGGCGGTGACCGGGGTGACGGCCCGGGTGACGCTGCCGGCCGGCATCCTCGCCGAGCCGCCGGCGCTGACCGCGGCGCAGGGCGGCGGGATGCCGACGACGTGCCCGCCGCCGGGCGCGCGGCCGCAGGCGGTGGAGGTCGACTACGTCGTCGTGACGGAGCGGCCGGCGGTCCCGGCGCCGCGACGTCCACTGGGCTCCGGTGCGACCGAGGACGCGCCGCCGCTGACCGCGCAGACCGGCGCCGCGGCCGAGCACACCACGAACGGCCTGCGCAAACGTATCCCCCGCGCCCGCCGCCCGCTCCCGGCGGACGCCGGGCCCGGCGCCGCCCGGCCGGATCCGGAGGTCACGGTCGCCGGCTCGCCGGAGGCCGTGCGCGGCCGCCTGACGGCGCTGCGCGACGGCATCCGGCGCGGCGCCGCCGAGAACCCACCCGCGAGGAGTCATTCATGAGCGTGGACGCCCAGGCCGACCGGCACCAGTTCAACTGGCTGCTCGGCAACTTCGTCCAGCAGACCGACGGGGTACGCGACGCGGTGGCCGTCTCGTCGGACGGCCTGCTGATCGCCGCCTCCGCGGGACTGGACCGGGCCGAGGCGGACCAGCTGGCCGCGATCGTGTCGAGCATGGCCGGCCTGGCCCGCAGCGCGTCGCGCCGCTACGACTTCGCCGGCCTCAAACTGATCATGATCGAGATGCACCGCGGCTTCCTGGTCATCTCGGTGATCCCCGGCGGCAGCTGCCTGGGCGTGGTCGCCACCGGCGAGTGCGACCTCGGCCTGGTCGGCTACGAGATCTCGGTGCTGGCCGAGCGCTTCGGCGAGCTGCTGACCCCCGCGCTGATCGCCGAGTCGAGGCGGCATCTGCCCCGATGACCGAGGATCCCGTCGTCCGGCCGTTCATGCTGACCGGCGGCCGCACCCAGCCGCTGCAGGACGGCCTGCGCATCGAGACGCAGCTGCAGGCCGTACCGGCCGCGCTGTCGGCGCCGCTGCGGTTCGAGGCGCGGCGCATCGTCGAGCTGTGCCAGGCGCCGATGTCGGTGGCCGACCTGTCGGTGGCGCTGGCCGCGCCGCTCGGCGTGGTCCGGGTCATCGTCGCCGACCTGATCACCCAGGGCCTGATCCGGGTGCGGACCGCACCGGACGCCCTGTCCACCGCGCTGATCGAAAGGATCCGGGATCGTGTTCGGGCGCTCTGACCTGGCGGACGCCCCGCCACCGGTCGCCGTGAAGGTCGTCGTGAGCGGCGGGTTCGGCGTCGGCAAGACGACCTTCGTCGGCGCCGTCTCCGAGATCGAGCCGCTGGTCACCGAGGCGGAGATGACCGAGAAGTCGATCGGGGTGGACGACACGTGGGCGGTCCTCGGCAAGACCACCACCACGGTCGCCCTGGACTTCGGCCGGATCACCCTGGACGACGCGCTGCTGCTCTACCTGTTCGGCACGCCCGGCCAGGACCGTTTCGCGTTCTTCTGGGACGACCTGGTCACCGGGGCGCTCGGCGCGATCGTGCTGGTCGACACCCGGCGGATCGAGGAGTGCTTCCCGTCGATCGACTACTTCGAGGACCACGACATCCCGTTCATCGTCGGGGTGAACACCTTCGACGGTGCGCGCCGTTTCGACCTGGCCGAGATCCGCGACGCGCTCGGGCTGCCCGGCGAGCATCCGCTGCTGGAGTGCGACGCCCGGCAGCGCGAGTCGGTGAAGCGGGTGCTGGTCGCGCTCACCGAGCAGGTCCTGGCCCGCCGGCTCGCCCGTCAGGCCGGGGCGTCGTGAGCCGCGTACGCCGGTGGCTGGCCGCCCTGACCCTGCTGACGGTGACCGGCTGCGGTGGCGCCTCCACCGCGATCGTGGCGCCGCCCGGCGTCCCGTCGGGCGTGCCGTGCGGGACGGTGACGATCGCGGTGAACCCGTGGGCCGGTTACGCCGCGAACGTCGCCGTGGTCGGCTATCTGCTGCGCACCGAGCTCGGCTGCACCGTGCGCACGAAGGACCTCACCGAGGCCGACGCCTGGGCCGGGCTGGCGGCCGGCACCGTCGACGTGATCCTGGAGAACTGGGGCCACGACGACCTGCGCCGCCGCTACATCGACCAGGAGAAGGTCGCCGTGTCGATGGGCGTCACCGGCAACCAGGGCGTGATCGGCTGGTATGTGCCGCCGTGGATGAAGGCCGAGTACCCCGACATCACCGACTGGCGGTCCCTGAACCGGCACGCCGAGCTGTTCCGCACCGACCGGTCCGGCGAGCGCGGGCAGTTCCTCGCCGGCGACCCGTCGTTCGTCACCAACGACGCCTCGCTGATCACGAACCTGGGCCTGGACTTCACGGTCGTGCACGCCGGCAGCGAGGACCGGCTGATCCGCGCTTTCCGCCGCGCCGAGGCCGAGCGCCGGCCGCTGATCGGCTACTTCTACGAGCCGCAGTGGCTGCTCGCCGAGGTCGGGCTGGTGCACGTCGCGCTGCCCCGGCACCGGCCGGGCTGTGACGCCGATCCGCAGAAGGTCGCCTGCGACTATCCCGCCTACGCCCTCGACAAGATCGCCCGCGCGGCGTTCCTGCGTTCCGGCAGCCCGGCGGTCCGGCTGATCGCGAACTTCCGCTGGACGAACGCCGACCAGAACACGGTGGCCCGCGACCTGACCGTGAACGGCCTCACCCCGGACGAGGCGGCCCGCCGCTGGCTCACCGCCCACCCGGACAGCTGGCGGCAGTGGCTGCGCTGACCGCCCAGCTCGCCGTAGCGTTCCCCCCATGCACATCCGGCCGATCCACCAGGGCGACGCGGCCCGCCTCGCCGTCCTGCTCGACCAACTCGGCTACCCGTCGACCGAGCGGGACGTCCGCCACCGCCTGGACTACTGGCTGGGCGACCGGGCGAGCGCACTGCTCGGCGCCGACGACGACGGCACGCTGCTCGGCATCGCGGCCCTGCACATCACCCCGATCCTGGAGGTGACCGGCAAGTTCGGCCGCCTCGCCGCGCTGGTCGTCGACGAAGCAGCCCGCGGCCGCGGTGTCGGCCGCCTGCTGATCGCCGCCGCGGAGGAGCGCGCGCGGGCCGGCGGCTGCCTGTTCATCGAGGTGACCAGCAGCAACCACCGGCATCCCGCGCATCTGTTCTACGAGCGGCTCGGCTTCGTGGACACCCGAGATCGCTCCCGCCGCTTCGTCCGCCACCTGCGCCCCGCCGAAGCCACACCCCCACCAACCACCTCCTCTTGACGCCGGCCCACCACTAACGGCCGACAACCACCAGCCATCACCAGCCAGCCGGCCGCTCCCCGCCAGCGGGCCGCCGACCACTAACGGGCCACCAGCCAGCCAGCCAGCCGAGGGCCGGCCACCGCCAGCCCACTCCCCGCCAGCCGGCCGACAACCACCAACGGGGCCACCAGCCAGCCAGCCGAGGGGCCGGCCGCCGCCAGCCCACTCCCCGCCAGCCGGCCGACGAGCACCAACGGGCCACCAGGCAGCGAGTCACCACCAGCCGGCCAGCCAGCCGAGCGGCCGGCGGCACGGGTCAATCGGGTCAGGTTGCCGGGCGGTGGATGTGCAGGTCGCCGTGGCGGGCCAGCTCCGACGGCAGGTCGATCGGCCGGTCGCGCAGCGTGGCGTCCAGGAAGGCGGCGGTGATCTGTGCCGTCACGCGGATGCTCTCCGTGCGGCCCAGCGAGCCCGCCACCGACGGCACGGGTGGCAGGAACAGTGGCGCGTCGGTGAAGGTGAGGTGGGCACTGCCGGGAACCGTCAGCCGGTAGCCGGCTGCGGCGCCCCGGTCCAGCACACTCGCCAGGCGTGCCAGGTAGGCGGCGCCGGCCTTGCCGGTGGCGTCGTGGGTAAGAGCGAGGACCGGCTGCCGCACGGGCCCCTGGCCGGGATTGAGGCCGCCGTCCAGGTTGATCACCGCGGTTATGCGAGAGTCCTGCTCGGCGGCGCGCATCGCGGCCGCGCCGCCGATCGAGTGGCCGGTGGCCGCGACGCGCCGAGTGTCCGCCCGCCCGACGAGCGGGCCGCCGGCCGGATCGCCCAGCCGGCTCAGGACGAAGCGGAGGTCGTCGGCGCGCACCTGGGTCCATCGGGTCCTGCGCCGCTCGTCCTCGGCGGGATCTCCGGTGGCGGCGATCCTGGTTCGGACCGTGCGGCCGTCGGCGAGCACGACCGCGGCCGAGTCGAAAGGGTGGTCGATGCCGGCGACGAGGTAGCCGCGGCTGGCCAGGTCCTCCGCCCACGCGGTGTTCTGGCTGCGGACACTGCCCAGTCCGGGCGAGAACAGCACGACCGGGAAACGGCCGTCGGCCGGTGGCGCGCCGGATGTGGCGTGCGAATGCGCTCGTGGCAGGGCGGACAGCGCGGCGGCGGGCACGCCCAGGTAGCGCGCCTCACCGGCGGCAACGGCCTCCGCCTCTGGCCGGGTGCGCCCCAGGTACCGCGCACCGGAACCGGCCTCCCTCGCCGGGTACCACAACTGCACGACCACCGTGCGCCGGTCGCCGGTCTCCGGGGTGCCCGGCTCGTCGCGGCCCGGGTCGGTCCACTGCGCCACCGTGGTGCCGACCGGCGACGGCCCGTACGGGGGTGGGAACACCGGCACGGGCAGCGCCCAGGCCGCGACCCCACCGCCGACGACCAGGGCGAGGCAGCCGAGCGTGGCCGGCAGTGCGAGCCACCAGCGGACCCGTCGCCGCCGGGCGAGCAGCCACCCGAGCCCAGTGAGCAGATCGGCCGCCAGCACCACGAGCATCTGCCAGCGCGGATCGGGCAGCAACGTGACCGCGCCGATCAGCACCACGGCCGCCGCACCTGCGGCGGCCCACCGGCGGGCCGCCGCAGGCAGCCACCGGGCAGTGACGAACACCACCGAACCAAGCACCACAATGAGCTCCCGCACCAGCCTGCCTTCCTGACGTTGCTGGATGCCGACGCTACGAGCCGCAAGCGGCGCCGCCATCAGGGCTGACCCGCCGGCTGGTCGAGGGATAACCCTGTATTTCTCGGGAGGCGGCACGTGCCACCATCGCTGGATGCCGTCACGGATCACGATCGCGGTGGCCGCCGTGGCGACGGCGGCCACCGGTTGCGGCGCTGCCGCCGCGCTGGTCGCCGGTGGCGAGCGCCTCACCGGCCGGGCGCCGGTCCTCGAGTTGCTGGTGATCCTCGCCGTGGGCTGGTCGTTCGCCGGGTGCGGGCTGGCAGGCTGGGCACGCCGCCCGGCCTCCCGCACCGGCCCGCTGATGATGCTGGCCGGAGCGGTCTGGTTCTTGCGCACCGCGGCCGCGTTCCCGGGGCCGGCCCCGCAGGCGATCGGCCGTCTCGCCGGCCTGCTGTTCGCGGGTGTGCTCGTGGTGCTGGTCGCCGGCTACCCCGGACGGCAGGCCTTCACGCACCGGTGGCCAGCAAGCGCACTGCGGCGCCACGCGCAGGCACCACTCGCGCCCCTGGGGCAGGCCAGCGCAGCGCCGCGCAGCCCTCAGGCACCATTTGCGCACCGGTGGCGGGACAGCGCACTATGGCGCGGCCCTCAGACATCACTTGCGCGCCTGTGGCGAGCCAGCCCACTGCGGCGCGTCGCGCAGGCATCTGCACGCCGGTGGCGGGCCGGCGCACCGCGGCGCGGCCCACAAGCACCACTTACAAGCCGGTGGCGGGCCAGCGCGCTGCGGCGCCGGGCGCAGGCGCCCGCGCTCCTCGGCGGCGCGGCCGTTCTCGGCGCCGTCGGTGTGCGGCAACTCGGCGATCTGCTCGACTGGCCTCGTGCGGTCACCCTGCCGCTGGGCTGGCTGCCCGACCTCGCGCTGGTGCTGTGGCCGCCCGTGCTGCTGCTCGGCCTGCTGCGCGACCGGCTCGACCGCGCCGCGATCGGTGAGCTGGTGCTCACCCTGAGCCGTGACTCGCCGGGGCCCGGCCGGGTGCGCGAGGCGTTGGCTCGGGCCTTACGCGACGGTTCCCTGGAGGTGGCGTTCCCGCTGCCGGGTGGCGGGCAGGTCGACGCCGCCGGGCAGACGGTCCAGCTGACCGAGGCGGCCGGGCGGGCGGTGACCGTCCTCGAGCGCGACGGCGAGCCGATCGCCGCATTGCGCTACGACGCGACGGCCGATCCCGGCCTGGTGCGCGAGGCCGCGGCGGCAGCTGGGCTGGCACTGCAGAACGAGCGGCTGCGGGCCGAGGCACTGGCCCGGCTCGACGAGGTACGGCAGTCCCGAGCCCGCATCCTGGCGGCCTCGGACGCCGCCCGCCGCAGCGTCGAGCGCGATCTGCACGACGGCGCGCAGCAGCGGCTGATCGGGGTGGCGCTGGCGGTGCGGCTGCTGCGCGACCGGGTCGACGGTCCTGCGGCGCAGGAACTCGCGGTCATCGCCGACGAGCTCGACGCCGCAGTGCGGGAGCTGCGCGAGCTGGCCCGCGGACTGCACCCCACCGTGCTGAGCGACGGCGGCCTCGGCCCGGCCCTGACCTCGCTGGCCGAGCGGTCTTCCGTGCCCGTCGCCCTGGCCGCCGTGCCGGCCCGCCGCCTCTCCGAGGCCATCGAGGTGGCCTGCTATTTCGTCGTGGCCGAGGCGCTGACCAACGCCGCCAAGCACGCCGGCGCGCAGCTCGTCCGGGTCACGGTCGAGCTGGCCGGGGGCAGCGTGCGGGTCGAGGTGACCGACGACGGCCACGGTGGCGCGGATCCCACCGGGTCGGGGCTGCGGGGACTCGCCGACAGGGTGACGGCGCTCGGCGGCCGCTTCGACGTGGCCAGCGCCGCCGGCGGCACCCGGATCAGCGCGGAGCTGCCATGCGAGTGATCGTCGCCGAGGATGCCGTGCTGTTCCGGGCCGGCGTGGTCCAGGTCCTCACCGACGCCGGCTGCACGGTGGTCGCCGAGGCCGGTGACGCGCCGGCACTGCTGGCCGCGGCCGAGCAACACCGGGCCGACGTGGCGATCGTCGACATCCGCATGCCGCCCACGCACACCACAGAAGGCCTCGACGCCGCCCGTGCGCTCCGCGACCGGTATCCCGAGCTGGGCGTCCTTGTCCTTTCCGCGTACGTGGAGCCGCACTACGCCATGACGCTGCTGGAGCACGGCGCGCGGGCCGCGGGCTATCTGCTCAAGGACCGGGTGACCGACCTCGAGGAGTTCGTCGCCGCGGTCCGCCGCGTCGCGGCCGGCGGTCTGGTCATCGACCCCGGTGTCGTCGCGCAGCTGCTCGGCCGCCGCCGGCAGCGCGACCCGCTGGCCGACCTCACCGAGCGCGAGCGCGACGTGCTGACCCTGATGGCTGAGGGCCGGTCCAACCAGGCCGTCGCCGCCCGTCTGCACCTGAGCCCCAAGACGGTCGAGGCGCACGTGCGCTCGGTCTTCGGCAGGCTCGGCCTTACCGACACCGCCGACGACAATCGCCGTGTCCTGGCCGTTCTCGCCTTCCTCCGCGGCAGCGACCCTCGCATGCCGACTGATCTTTGAGCCGCCTGCTCAGAGTTTCTGAGAGTGTTCTGCGGATTGCGGCTGCCGGGGCAGGTGAATTCTGAAGGTGGCGCCGCCGCCCGGGGTCGGTCCCACCTCGACCCGGCCACCGTGTGCGGTGACCAGCGAACGGACGATTGCGAGGCCCAGTCCGGCGCCCGAGGCGGCAGCCCGCGTGCGGGATCCGTCGGCTCGGTAGAAGCGTTCGAAGGCCCGCTCCGCATGTTCGCCGCTGAGGCCGGGGCCACTGTCGGCGATCTCCAGCACCGCCTCCTCGCCGGCGAGGCCGACGCCGATGCGGACGGCCGTGTCCGGTGGGGTGTGGGCGTGCACGTTGCCGACCAGGTTGACCACGACCTGCCGCAGCCGCGCCTCGTCGCCGAGGACCAGGGCGGGCCCCGGCGCGGGTGGGACGTCCTCGCCGGTGGCCGGGCCGGTGAGCCGGACCGGCCGCCCTGGGTCGAGGGCGAGCAGGTCGTGCCGGGCGTCCGCGGCCAGGGTGCGCAGGTCCATCGGCGCCAGGTCGAGCACGCTCCCGGCGGCCGGCTCGTCCAGCCGGGCCAGCAGCAACAGATCCTCCACCAGGGCGGCAAGCCGGCCGGCCTCAGTGTCGATGCGCCGCATCGTGTGCTCGACGTCGCCCAGCGAGACACCACCCGGCAAGACACCACCCGGCAAGACACCACCCGACGAGACGCCAGCCGACGGGACATCACCCGGCAAGGCACCAGCCGGCGAGGCGCCAGCCAGCGGGGCGGCAACCGGCCGGGAACCGCCCGGCTCGGCGGCGGCACCCGGCGCGGCAGTGGCACCCGGCTCGGCAGTGGCACCGGGCGCAACAGCGGCGGCGGCGCCGCGCATCAGGTACAGCTCGGCTGAGCCCTTGATGCCGAACAGCGGGGTACGCAACTCGTGGCTCACGTCAGCGACGAACCGGCGCATCCGGCCCTCCGACTCCGCGCGGGCCGTGAAGGCCCCCTCGATCTGGGTCAGCATGCCGTTCAGCACGGCGGCCAGCCTCGCCACCTCGGTGTGCGGCGGCCCGGTCTGCGGGATGCGCTGCGCCAGGTTCCCGCCGGCGATCGCGGTGGCGGTCTCCTCGATGGTCCGCAGCGGGCGCAGCCCGGCACGGATCGCCAGCCAGCCGACACCGGTCAGCACCGCCACCACGACCAGCCCGGTGATCAGGCAGACCAGCCGGACCTGCCCGACGATGGCGTCAATCGCGCTCAGCGAGGCGGCCACGACCACCGACCCGCCGTCGTCGCGCGGTGCCACCACGGCCCGCCAGCCGCCCACGGTCAGCGGGGCGCCGGCCTGGGCGGGCACCGCCGACACGTCGAACTGCGGCGACGGCCCGCTCTGGGCTCGGCGCACCACCGCCCCGCCCGCGTCCCGGTAGGTCACCGCGAGAGTGCTGATCAAATCCAGGCCGCTGGTCAGGTTGCGGGTCCGCGAGTTCACCGCCACGTCCAGCAGGTTCGGGTCGATCTTGGAGAGAACCTGCGCGAACTGGTGCAGTTGCCGGTCCACCCGCTCGACCAGGTGGCGGCGCAGGGCGGCGGTGACCACGGCGTCGCTGACCACGATGCCGGCGACCAGCAGCACCGCGGTGATCAGCAGCAGCCGGGCGCGCAGGCTCATCGGCGTGGCCCGCGCAGCACGTAGCCGGCGCCGCGCACGGTGTGGATCAGCTTCGGCTCGACGTTGTCGATCTTGCGGCGGAGGTAGCTGACGTAGGTGTCGACGATGCTGGTGTCGCCGGCGAAGTCGTAGCGCCACACCTCCTCGAGGATCCGCGGTTTCGACACCACCTGGCCGGCGTGCGCGACCAGGTAGTGCAGCAGCTTGAACTCGGTCGGCGAGAGCCGCACCGGCTGCCCGGCGCGCGCCGCCTCCCGGGCGACCGGGTCGACGCTCAGGTCGGCGACGGCGAGGATCCCGTCGCGCGGCACGGCGCCGGAGCGGCGCAGGACGGCCTGGATGCGGGCGATCAGCTCGGGCAGGTGGAACGGCTTGGTGACGTAGTCGTCGCCGCCCAGGCTCAGCCCGTTCACCTTGTCCTCGGGGGCGTCGCGGGCGCTCAGGAAGAGAACCGGCACGGTCCGGTGGGCGGGGGCGGCCCGCAGCCGGCGGACCACCTCGAAACCGTCCATGCCGGGCAGCATCAGGTCGAGCACGATCAGGTCGGGCGGGTCGGCGAGCGCCGCCTCGACGGCGTCGGCGCCGGTGGCGACCGCGGTCACGGTGAACCCGGCGAAGCGCAGGGCGTCGGCGAGCAGGCCGCGCACGGTGTCCTCGTCGTCGACGACCAGCAGCCGTGGCGGGGTCTCCCAGGCCGGGGTGGGCTGCAACCGCGTCACCCCCGCCCGCTCGCCGTCGCGGTGACTCTCGCGTCGCGCCACCGGATGTCGGCCATCAGGCTACCGAGGAGGCCGCCGAGGCCACCAGCGACGGCTCCGGCGAGGGCCGCCGCGCCGGCCGCCGGAGTCAGGTGGGCGGTGAGGACGTCGGCCCGGAGCACGAGCACCTGCAGGCCGAGCGTGAGCGAACCGGCGGCGGCCAGGCTGGTCGCGGCGGCGACGGCGGCCAGCACGGTTGCGGCGACCAGCGCCTGCCGGCCGGCGCGCGGCCATCGCCGGTCCGGGCCGGGCGGGACGGTGGCCACCACGAGAGCGATGAGGACGGCCAGCACCAGGACCGCGGTCAGCCGTACCCCGAAGGTGCCGGCGCCGGAGAGGCCGCCGGTGGCGCTGGACAGCTTCGCCGCCAGCGGACCGCTCAGGGTGACCGGCGACGAGCCCAGGCCGGCGAGCACGACCGCGTTCGCGCCGAGAAGCAGCGCGGGCGCGGCGAGCGCCGGCCGGTGCGCGGCGGCGAGAGCCGCCAGCACCAGACCACCGAGAAGCAGAGCCATCGGTACGGCCGCAGCCGCCGTCACCACCACCCGCCGGTTCGGCAGCACCGCCACGAGCAGGCAGAACCCGGTGAGAACGGCGAAGGTGAGCAGCCCGCCCGTGACCGTGTCCCCGGTGTCCGCCCGGATCACCAGCGGCGCCTCCCGCACGGCCTGCCCGGCGCCGGCCGGAACCGGGATCGCCGCGACCGCGTCCGGCGCCGCCACCACCACGGCGAGGACGGCCGGGATCGCGGCGAGGGCCCCGACCGCACGCCGGGCGGACAGCCGCAGCGGACCCACCAGGACCGCGCAGAAGACCAGCGCCCCCGCCGCGGACACCGCGAGCGGCACCACGTCGACCGCGCCGTGCAGGACCGCGCCCACCGCGCCCGCGTCCAGCGAACCGGCGAGCACCGCCCCGCCACCGACCGCCGCGCCCAGCACCGTGGCGACGAAAGCCCAGCTCACCGGCACGCCCGACACCGCAAGCGCGGCCACCACCAGCCCGGCCATCACGGCGAACCCGGCGAGCACGGCCGCCGCCCCTCGACAGATCTCCCGCACAGTCTCCATGGGCCAGACGGTCGCGCCCCGGCCTGAGCGCCCCGGCAGAGTTCCTGGGAGAACTCACATGCCGCGGAGCGCCGCGACCGCATCGCCGCGTCCGTCCGGGCCGCCGCCGCTCCGCGGCTGACCCGCCCGGCTCACGCCGCGGTGCGGAACTCCTGCGGGCTGGTGCCGCGGACCCGTTTGAAGGCGACCGTCAGCGCGAAGGCGTTGGCGTACCCCACCTGCCGGGCGATCGAGTTGAGCGTGGCGTCGGAGTTGCGCAGCGCCTCGGCGGCCAGGTCGAGGCGCCAGTGCGTCACATAGGTCATCGGCGGCTGACCGACCAGGTCGGTGAACCGGCGGGCGAACGCCGCCCGCGACGCGCCGCTCACCGCGGCCAGGCCGGACACCGTCCACTGCCGGGCCGGCTCCTCGTGGATGACCCGCAGCGCCCGCCCGACCAGCGGGTCGCCGTGCGCGCGGTACCAGCCCGGCGCGTCGCCGGACGGGCGGGCGAACCAGGCGCGCAGGGCGGCGATCAGCGCCAGGTCGAGCAGCCGGTCCAGGACCACCTGCTGGCCCGGCTCGTCCCGCTCCACCTCGGCGGCGAGCAGGTCGATGATCGGCGACTGGACCTGGGCGCGCGGCACCCGCACCAGCGTCGGCAGCGACGCCAGCAGCCGCCCGCTGACATGGCTGGAGACCTGGTAGGTGCCGCTGGCCACGACAGCCGCGTCGCCGGGCAGGTCGCCGCCGGCCCGTACGCCGAGGGCCTTGGTGTTCGGGCCGAGCCGCGCCTGCGCGGTGACGTCGACCCCGTCGTAGGTGACCAGCCGGTTGCCGGCGTGCACGTACAGCTGCGGGCGGGTGGCCGGGTGGTCGGCCACCGTGTACGGCTGCGGGCCCTGCACGATCGCCACGTCACCGGTCTCGATCAGGGTCGGCTCACCCTCGTCCGGGACGAACCAGGCGTGCCCGCGCAACGGCGTGGCCAGGGCGAGGGGCGCCTCGTCCACGATGCGCAGCGCCCACGGCGGCTGCAACGTCGACTGGCAGAACGCGGCGGTGCGCGCCCGCACCCCGTCCAGCAGGTCTCCCAACGGGTCCATGCCACGGCAGCGTAGACGCTCAGACATGTCCGCGAGCCCGTCGAACATGGATCGTCTCACTTCCTGCGACTTCACTGAGTACATCAACCCCAGAACGCAGGAGGAACGACATGTACGCCATCACCGGAATCACCGGCCACGTCGGCGGGGCCGCCGCCCGTACCCTTCGCGCCGCCGACCAGCCGGTGCGCGCCGTCGTGCGCAACCCGGACAGGGGCAAGGAGTGGTCCGAGTTCGCCGTCGCCGACCTCACCGACCGGGCCGCGCTGACCGGCGCGTTCGCCGGCTGCCAGGGCGCGTTCGTGCTGCTGCCGACCGTGCCGCCGTTCACCGACGCGGCACACCGCGAGATGGCCGACACGATCGCCGGCGCGGTCGCCGACAGCCGGGTGCCGCACGTGGTGGTGCTCTCCTCGTACGGCGCCGACCTGGCCGACGGGACCGGGCCGATCCGCTGGCTCCACCACCTGGAGAACCGGCTGCGGGCCACCGGGACGCGGGTCACCGCGCTCCGCTCACCGCACTTCCAGGAGAAGGTGGAGACCGTGCTGGACGCGGCCACCGGCGCCGGCGTCTACCCGGTCTTCGGCGAGTCGGCGGACGTGCCCGTGCCGATGGTCGCCACCCGCGACATCGGCGCCGCCGTGGCCGCCGCGCTCACCTCGCCGCCCGCGACCTCCGAGGTCGTCGACCTGGAAGCGCCCAGCTACACCGAACGGCAGGTCGCCGAGGCGCTCGGCCGGGTGCTCGGCCGGGACCTGACCGTGGTGACCATCCCCCGGGCCGGCTGGCTCGACACGATCACCGGCACCGGCGTGCCGCCGCGGCTGGCCGAGGAACTGGTCGCGCTCTACGCGGCCGACGAGGACGGCCTGCTGGTGCCGCGCGGCGACCGCCGGCAGCGGTGCACCACCCCCATCGAGGAGACCCTGCGCGAGGTGGCCGCCTAGGATCACCAGCGTGAGCTCTGATCTGTCGGTCACCGTCAAGGACCACGTCGCCGTGCTGGAGATGCGCCGGCCGCCGGCCAACCACTTCGACGAGGCGCTGATCGGGCGGATCGTGGACGCCGCGACGGAGCTCGACCACGACCGGGCCTGCCGGGTGATCATCCTGGCGTCGCAGGGCAAGCACTTCTGCGCCGGGGCGGACTTCAGCGGTGGCGAGTTCGCCCTGGACCAGGCGGCCGCGGCGGAACGGTTGTACCGGCGGGCGGCGCGGCTGTTCGACGTGCGTACCCCGATGATCGCGGCCGTGCAGGGCACCGCCGTGGGCGGCGGGCTGGGCCTGGCCTGCGCGGCCGACTTCCGGGTCGCCGAGCCCGCCACCCGGTTCGTCGCCAACTTCGCGAAACTCGGGTTCCACCAGGGCTTTGCGCTCAGCGTCACGCTGCCCGACCTGATCGGCCGGCAGGCGGCGTCCGGCATGCTGCTGACCGGCCGCCGCGTCGGCGGCGAGGAAGCGGTGCGCCTCGGCCTGGCCGACCGCCTCGCCGAACCGGGCCGGCTCCGGGAGGTGGCTCACGAGCTGGCGGCGGAGATCGCCGCGGCGGCGCCGCTGGCGGTCCGGTCGATGCGGGCGACGCTGCGGGCGGACCTGGCGGCCCGGGTGCGGCAGGCGCTGGACCATGAGCTGGCCGAGCAGATGGTGCTCTGGCAGACGCACGACAGCGCCGAGGGCATCAGGGCCAGCCTCGAACGCCGCCCACCGGTCTTCCGCGGCGAGTAAGCCGCGCGGCCGTCGCCGCACGCCCTCGCGCCTGCCGCACGCCCGCCACGCCGGGCGAGTCGGGTGCCGCCGGCGCTCGGCCGACCGGAGCGGGCGGCGCCGGCGGCGCGAGGC
>NZ_JBEZZB010000104.1:0-37836 GCF_040638955.1 Actinoplanes sp. NPDC024001 | reverse complement strand
GGCGCCGGCACCGAGAGCACCCCGGCGGCCGGCTCGCGGACGTCGAAACCGGCCGACCGCAGCCGGGCGACGATCTCGGCGCCGCGCTGGACCAGCACCCGGCGGCGGTCGTCGGCGGCACGGGCGACCTCGATCGCGGCGAGCACGCCGGCGACCACGGCCGGCGGCGGCGCGGTGTCATAGATGAAGGTGCGGCCGGTGTCGACCAGATGCCGGACGAACAGCTCCGGGCCGGCGACCACGCCGCCGGCGCCGCCGAGCGACTTGGAGAGCGTCGCGGTGACCAGCACGTCGGGCCGGCCGGCGAGCCCGGCCGCCGCCACCCCGCCGGCGCCGGACGGGCCGAGCAGGCCGAGCGCGTGCGCGTCGTCGACGATCAGCAGCGCGCCCCGGGCCGAGGTCACCTCGTGCAGCTCGGCGAGCGGGGCGAGGTCGCCGTCGACGGAGAAGACCGACTCGGTCACCACGGCGGCGCGGCCGGGATGGGCGTCCAGGATCGCGGCGACCGCGGCCGGGTCGTTGTGCGGGGCCACGGTCACCGGCAGCCCGGAGATCCGGCAGCCGTCGATCAGCGAGGCGTGGTTGAACGCGTCGGAGACCACCAGATCGCAGACCGCGGCCACGCCCCGGACGACGGCGAGGTTTGCCAGATAGCCGGAGGAGAAGATCAGCGCGGCCTCCGCGCCGAGCCAGCCGGCCAGCGCGTCCTCGGCGGCGGCGTGCGCCCCGGTCGAGCCACGGACGAGACGGGAGCCGGTCGCGCCCAACCCGTACGCCTCGAGGGCCTGTCGTGCGGCGGAGATCACCCGTGGGTGATCGGAGAGGCCGAGGTAGTCGTTGCCCGCCAGATCGACGATCGGGTCGCCGGCGGCCCGCGGCCGCAACTGACGGGTGAGCCCCGCCTTGGCCCGGTCATGGGCCAGCCGGTCGAGCGCCTCCAACCAGTCCGCCAAGACACCCCCTCCAGATCACGAGAAGGGGAAACTACCACCCACCACCGACAGTCCCGGCGGCCGTGCGAACTCTGTAGGGTACGGGCATGCCAGAGATCCTCGACCGGGCCCGCACCCGGGTTCTTGATGCAGGTAGCGGACTCGACGAGGCGGAGATCCTGGAGATCCTGCGACTCCCCGACGAGGACCTGCCGGCGTTGTTGCAGCTCGCCCACGACGTGCGGATGAAGTGGTGCGGTCCCGAGGTCGAGGTCGAGGGCATCGTCTCGCTCAAGACCGGCGGCTGCCCGGAGGACTGTCACTTCTGCTCCCAGTCCGGTCTGTTCGCCTCGCCGGTGCGCGCCGTCTGGCTCGACATTCCCTCTCTCGTGGAGGCGGCGAAGCAGACCGCGGCCACCGGAGCGACCGAGTTCTGCATTGTGGCGGCGGTGCGCGGGCCGGACAAGCGGCTCATGGACCAGATGCGCGCCGGCGTCAAGGCGATCAAGGAAGCGGTGGACATCCAGGTCGCCGCGAGCCTCGGCATGCTCACCCAGGAGCAGGTCGACGAGCTGGTCGAGATGGGCGTGCACCGCTACAACCACAACCTGGAGACCTGCCGGTCCTACTTCGCCAACGTGGTGACCACGCACTCCTGGGAGGAGCGCTGGAGCACGCTGAAGATGGTCCGCGACTCCGGCATGGAGGTCTGCTGCGGCGGCATCCTCGGCCTCGGCGAGACCGTCGAGCAGCGCGCCGAGTTCGCCGCGCAGCTGGCCGAGCTGGACCCGCACGAGGTCCCGCTGAACTTCCTCAACCCCCGGCCGGGCACGCCGCTCAGCGACCGCCCGGTGGTCGAGGGCAAGGACGCGCTGCGCGCGATCGCCGCCTTCCGGCTGGCGATGCCCAGGACCATTCTTCGGTACGCGGGAGGCCGCGAGATCACGCTGGGTGATCTCGGCACCCGTGACGGCCTGCTCGGCGGCATCAACGCGGTGATCGTCGGTAACTACCTGACCACGCTGGGCCGCCCGGCCACCTCCGACCTGGAGCTGCTCCAGGAGCTGAAGATGCCGGTCAAGAGCCTGTCCGATGTTCTGTGATCACTGTGGCGTTCTGTGATCACTGTGGCGAACCCGGCAACCACCCGGCGTGTGCGGCCGCGCGGGAGCTGGAACCGCCCCGGTTCTGCCCGCACTGCCGCCGCCGGATGAAGGTGCAGGTGGTCCCCACCGGCTGGACCGCCACCTGCGTCGAGCACGGCACGACGCGGGGGTGACGGCTAGCCGGAGGTGGCCGGGGCGGTCGCTGTCGGCAGGGTCACACTGACCACCGAGCCGTCGCGCTCCACGGTCTCCGCGCCGAGTTGCCGCAGCACACGCAGCATCGCCGTGTTGTCGGCCGCGAGGTGTGCGATCAGCGCCGCCAACCCGGACCGCTCCGCGTGCACGCGCAGTCGCCGGAGCAGGGCCGAGCCCAGCCCGCGCCGCTGCCAGGAGTCGGCGACCAGGAGCGAGATCTCGCCGAGGTCGCCCTCGGCCAGCAGGCTCGCCATAGCCACCACGCGCCCGCCGGTGGCGACCGCCAGGAGGGTGACCCCGCGAGCCGGCTCCAGCATGCGGCGCAGCCGTGACTCGTCCGGGACGTTGCCGCTGAGGTAGCGCTGCCGCAGGGTCTCGGCGGAGCACTCCTCGTGCAGCTCGCGCACCGCGGCCTGGTCCTCCGCGCGGGCCGCGCGCAGGACCAGCTCGGTGCCGTCGGGCAGCAGCAGGGTGACCTGCTCGTGGTGCTGTCGCGACACCGTGGCGGCGACCTCGACCAGCGATTTCGCCCGGGCGAACTCCGCCGGGGTGAAGGCCGGCAGGGCCCGCAACACCTCGAAGGCCCCGCCGGCCGGGTCGGCCAGCGTCATCCGGCCGCCGTGGAAGCCGGGCAGATCGGCGGTGGCCGCCGGGCGCCAGCGCACCTCGGTCGCGTCGAGCAGGGCGGCCAGCGCCTCGCCCAGCGAATCCGGCTCGTGCACGACCCGGCCGGCCAGGGCGAGCGCCCGGGTCGGCTGGTCGGCCAGCGCCTGCGGGTCGGCCCGGGTCACGAACGCGTCGCGCCCGCGGCCTTTCAGCACCGCGGCCATGATGTCCGACTCGGTCAGCATGTCGGGCGCGTCGACCAGGAAGTCGTCGACCGCGCCCTCCTCGGTGGTGTGCACCTGGACGGCGAGGATGTTCACCGACTTCAGAGCGAGGCTCGCGGTCAGCACGGAGAGATAGCCGGGACGGTCGTCGACCGTGGCCCTGATTCGCCACAACGCCATTCGCGCACTCCTTTCCTCTCTCTCAAGAGTGCACTTCCGTTGTTGCGCAGGGATTGCTTGAGCTGCGGTTATGGGCGTTAGGACGGTCACATTCGGGTGGCCGAGGCGGGCACCGCGACGGTGTCCAGCCGCTCACCCAGGATCGTCGCGGCGGCGCGGACCAGCTGCGCGACCCGGTCCACCTCGGTCACGTGGAAGGCGGCGGCGGGCAGGTCGTCCTCGTCGGTGCGGGCGACCAGCAGGACCAGCCCGGCCCGGCCGAACGGGGCCACCGCGTAACGGGCGCCGCCGGGCTCGGCGAGCGGGCGGGCCCGCAGCGGGGTCACGTCGGGCAGCTGCAGGGGGGAGGGGGCGCGCCAGCTCGCGTACACCACCCGGGGCGGGTCGCCGGCCACGTTGCCGGAGCCGCTGCGGGCGGCCCAGTCGGCCGGGACCACGGCGGCCGCCGCCCAGTCCGCCGCGAGCAGCCCCGGGACGGCGTCGACCAGCGTGGCGAGACCGTCGACCGGGTTGGCCGCGACCTGGGCCAGCAGCTCGGCGTCGTGGCTGCCGTTGACCGGCGCGCCGATCGCCTTCCACACCCCGTCCACCTGCACGCCGGGGATCGCGGCGAGCCCGGCGAGGAGGCGTTCCACGCGGGACGCGCCCGGCCACACGACGGTGAAGTCGTCGACGGCCCGGCCACCGAGCCGTTCCAGCACCACCACCTGGACGATGTCCGCGCCGGCCACCCCGAGGGTGCGCGCGACCTGTCCGAGGGCGCCGGGACGGTCCGGCAGGGTGACTCGTACCCGCAGCAACATGAAACTCCTCCCGTCGCGGACGGCCGAAAGACGCCGCCCGGGTACCAGCCTGCCCAATTGCCGTTTCTGACTGGTTGCGCGGTCGTGTCCCGGTCGTCAAGCCCGCGCCGTTAGGGTCGGAGCCATGATTTGTCAGGCGTGCCGGGAGCGGCGGCACGACGAGTGCCGGGGCGGCTCGTGGTGCGACTGCCAGCACCGCGAGATCAAGCCGATTCCACCGGTCACCGGGCCGGCCGGCCCGTGACCACCCTGCACACCTGGCCGTCCGACGCCGACGGCCTGGCCCGGCTGTACCCGCGCCATCCGCACCCGGCGCTGCGCGTCAACTTCATCGCCAGCGCGGACGGCGCGGTCACCGTCGACGGCCTCTCCGCCGGCCTGCAGGGTCCGGGCGACAAGGAGATCTTCGATCTCCTGCGGGTCTCCTGCGACGCGCTGATCGTCGCCGCCGGCACGGTCCGGGCCGAGAAGTACGACGCTCTGCGCCCCGACCCGGCCTGGCGGCTGGCGCACGGCCTGCCCGAGTTCCCGCTCATGGTGATCATCTCCGGCTCGCTGGACCTCGACCCCGAGCAGCTGATCTTCGCGGACGCGCCGGTTCACCCGATCGTGTTCACCCACCGCCGGGCGCCCGACTCGCCGATCAGGGAGGTCGCCGAGGTGATCGCGGTCGGTGAGGACCGGGTGGACCTCGCGGCGGCGGTGCGGCACCTGCACGAGCGGGGCGCGACGCAGCTGCTCTGCGAGGGCGGCCCCGGCCTGCTGGGCTCGATGGTCGCCGAGGACCTGGTCGATGAGCTGTGCCTGACCGTCGCTCCGCTGCTGGTGGGCGGCGCGGCCGGCCGGATCGCGCAGGGCCCGCCGGCGCCGCCGCGCCGGATGTCGCTGCGGCACGCGCTCACCCGAGACGACATGCTGTTTCTGAGGTACGCGCGCGCCTCCACCTGATGATCAATATCTTGTGCATAACTCTGTGGATGGACCCCATAAGTTGTGGACAACGAAGCTGGCAGGCTTTTTGTCGTACACCTGAGGCAACATGATCGGCGTGTCTGACACTGAGTTGCCCCGCGGCGGAAAACTGAATGCAACCCCGGAGGAGTCCCCCGTCGGGCGGGTGCTCGGAACGGCGGATGCCACCCCGTTGCAGTTCTGGACGGCCGTGACCCCGGGCAGCTACCTGCAACTCGACGACGTCGTGGTGACCAAGCGCGACCTGCCGGACCGCGAGCCGGTGACGATCGCCGGGGTGGTGACCCAGGTGCGGGCCCGGCACGAGGGCGCCCAGTTCGACTCCGACGTCTTCGCCATCGCCGACGGCACGCTGCCCGCGATGGTCCAGGAGGCGGCGGAGATCACCACCACCCGGGTCGATCCGGAGCTCTATGTGCCGCCCGCCCCCGGCGCGGTCGTGCACCGGGCCTCCGGCGAGGCCCGCGACGCGGCGCTGCACTTCGACCGGATGGAGCGGCGGGTCCCGATGGGCACCGGCCGCGACGGGGTCCCGGTCTTCCTCAACGCCGACTTCCTCGACGGCACCCGGGGCGCCCACGTGTCGATCTCCGGCATCTCCGGCGTGGCCACCAAGACCAGTTTCGCCACGTTCCTGCTCTACTCGGTGTTCCGCTCCGGCCAGCTCGGGGCCGACGGCACCAACGCCCGCGCGCTGATCTTCAACGTGAAGGGCGAGGACCTGCTCTTCCTCGACCACCCGAACACGAAGCTCGACGAGTCCACCCGCGCGGCCTACAAGCTGCTCGACCTGCCCGCCGCCCCGTTCACCGACGTCCGGGTCTACGCGCCGCCGCGCCCGGGCGACTCCTCCGGCGCGCCGGATGTCAGCAGCCGCCTCACCGGCGTCGACTCGTTCTACTGGACGCTCGCCGAGTTCTGCGAGCTGAAGCTGCTGCCCTACGTGTTCGCCGACGCCGACGACGAGCGCCAGCAGTACACGATGGTGGTGCACTCGGTCACCGCCCACCTCAACCGGCACGCGGTCCCGGCCGAGGGCGGGATCAGCATCGACGGCCGCCGCATCGGGTCCTACCAGGATCTGGTCGATCACGTCGTCGAGCAGCTCACCGACGACGAGACCCGCTCCACCTGGGCCGGCAGCGCGGTCAACATGGGCACCGTCAACGCGTTCGCCCGGCGGCTGATCGGCAGCAAGCGTGACCTGTCCCGGCTGATCCGCGGCGACCTGGCCTCGCGCCGCCCGCACCAGATCAAGACCGCGGCCAGCGCCCAGGTCACCGTCGTCGACCTGCACAACCTGCCCGACCGGGCGCAGCGGTTCGTGGTCGGCGTGACGCTCAAGACCGAGTTCGAGGAGAAGGAGAAATCCGGCACCGGCCGGCCGCTGCTCTTCGTCGTCCTCGACGAGCTGAACAAGTACGCACCTCGCGAGGGCTCCTCGCCGATCAAGGAGGTGCTGCTCGACATCGCCGAGCGGGGCCGCTCGCTCGGGGTGATCCTGATCGGCGCCCAGCAGACGGCGAGCGAGGTGGAGCGGCGGATCGTCACCAACTCGGCGATCCGGGTTGTCGGCCGGCTCGACCCGGCCGAGGCCTCCCGCCCGGAATACGGCTTCCTGCCGCCGGCCATGCGCCAGCGGGCGCTGCTGGCCCGCCCGGGCACGATGTTCGTCAACCAGCCGGACATCCCGGTTCCGCTCTGTGTCGAGTTCCCGTTCCCGGCCTGGGCCACCCGCAAGTCGGAGTCCGGTCCGCCGCCCGCTGACTCGATGCGCTCGATCGTGCAGGGCGCCGACCCGTTCGCCGTGGTGGGCGGCGGCGGTAAATCCGACGACGACATCCCGTTCTAAGGTTCAGCGATGCGCATCCTGCACACCTCCGACTGGCACGTCGGAAAGGTACTCAAGGGACGAAACCGGTTCGAGGAGCACAAGCGGGTGCTCGCTCAGGTGATCGAGATCGCCCAGGCGGAGCGCCCCGACCTGGTGATCGTCGCCGGTGATCTCTATGACACCGCCGCCCCGACCGCGGACGCGACGCGGCTGGTCACCCGGGCGCTCTCGGCGTTGCGCAAGACCGGTGCGCGGGTGGTGGCGATCGGCGGCAACCACGACAACGGCGCCGCGCTGGACGCGCTCCGGCCGTGGGCCGACGCGGCCGGCATCGAGCTGCGCGGCTCGTTCCGCGACGACCCGCGGGATCTGCTGATCGAGGGCACCACCGAGGGCGGTGAGCGGTGGCGCCTGGTGGCCCTGCCGTTCCTCTCCCAGCGCTACGCGATCCGCGCCGCGGAGATGTACGAGTTGTCCGCCGCCGAGGCGAACCAGACCTACGCCGACCTGGTGGCCCGGCTGATCGCCAAGCTCAGCGAGCCGTTCGCCGAGCCGGGTGTGGTGAACCTGCTCACCGCCCACCTCACCATCGTCGGGGCGAGCACCGGCGGCGGCGAGCGCGAGGCGCACACCATCATGGGCTACGCGGTGCCGGCCACCGTCTTCCCGCAGAACGCGCACTACGTGGCGCTGGGCCACCTGCACCGCTCCCAGCAGGTGATCTCGCCCTGCCCGACGCGGTACTCGGGAAGTCCGCTCGCCGTCGACTTCGGCGAGGAGGAGAACGTCTGCTCGGTCGCGATCGTGGATGTCGCCGCCGACCAGGCCGCCCGGGTCCGGGACGTGCCGGTGACCTCGGCGATCACCCTGCGCACCGTGCGCGGCACGCTCGAGCAGCTGGCCAAGGTGAACCTTCCGGACGCGTGGCTGCGTGTCCTGGTCCGGGAGGTGCCCCGGCCGGGCCTCCGTGAGGACGTGCAGGATCTGCTGCCCAACGCGCTGGAGGTGCGCATCGACCCGGACATGCTGCCGAACCGGACCGGCGAGCGTTCGGCGGAACGGGCCGGCCGGTCCCCGCGCGAGCTCTTCGGCGACTACCTGGACAGTCGCGGCAACGCCGAGGAGGGCGTCCGCGAGCTCTTCGACGAGCTGTACGACGAGGTGAGCAGCAACCAATGAGGCCACTCAGGCTCGACATGTCGGGGTTCACGGTGTTCCGCGAGCCGACCACCGTGGACTTCACCGACGCCGACTACTTCGCCCTGGTCGGCCCGACCGGCTCCGGCAAGTCGACCGTGCTGGACGCGATCTGCTTCGCCCTCTACGGCACCGTGCCGCGCTGGGGCGGCGCCCGCGGGATCGGCAACGCGCTGGCCCCGTCGGCGGCCGAGGCGAAGGTGCGGCTCTGCTTCGAGTCGGCCGGCGACCGCTACATCGCCACCCGGGTGGTGCGCCGCGACGGCCGGGGCAACGTGAAGACGGCCGGCGCCGGCCTGCAGCTGATGCCGCCCGGTTTCGACGTCACGAAACTCGACACCGGCATGGACCTGGAGGACCTGGGTGAGGCGCTGGCCGGCACCCCGGCCGAGATGGACCGTGCGGTGCTGGAGGCGGTCGGCCTGCCCTACGAGCAGTTCACCAGCTGTGTGGTGCTGCCGCAGGGCCAGTTCGCCGACTTCCTGCACGCCAAGCCGGCCACCCGCCAGCAGATCCTGATCAACCTGCTCGGCCTGCACGTCTACGAGGAGGTGCAGGTCCGGGCGTCCGAGCGGGGCAAGACCGCGGAGGCCAAGCTCGGCGTGGTCGAGCAGCAGATGGGCGCGCTGGAGGACGCCACCGACGAGGCGGTCGAGGCGGCCGAGGCCCACCTGGAGCGGATGCGCGAGCTGACCCGCACGGTGGAAGCCGCGGTTCCGGGGCTGCGCACCGCCCGGGAGGCCGAGACGGCTGCCCTCGGCGCACGGGACACCGTGGATGCCGAGTTGGCGGCGCTGTCGTCCGTGCGTACCCCGGCGGGTCTGGCCGAGGCGACCGGCGCGATCGTCGCGGCTCGTGCCGCCGCCGAGCAGGCCTCGCGTGAGGTGCATGCCGCCGAGGAGGCGGAGGAGAAGGTCCGTGGCGAGCTCGCCGCGGCCGGCGACGCCGGGTCGCTGCGGTTGATGCTGGACCGGCACACCGAGCTGGCCCGCCTGGTCGAGCAGGAGGAGTGGTTCGCCGGCAAGGTCTCGGTCGCCGAGGTGGAGTACCGCGACGCGCTCTCCGCCGCCGAGCTGGCCCAGGCCGAGCACGCCGGCGCGCAGCAGTTGCTGGAGCAGGCCCGCCAGGACTACCGGGACGCTCAGCAGCGGGACCGGGCGGCCGCGCTGCGCGGGCATCTGGTCGCCGGGCACGCCTGCCCGGTCTGCGAGCAGCCGGTCACGGTCGTTCCGGAGGTGCCGCGCGAGTCGGCGGTGCGGCTGGCCGAGGCCGCGGGCAACGCGGCGCGCGAGGCGGCCGAGCAGGCCACCGCCCGCTGGCAGCAGCGCGACGCGGTGGCCCGCAACCTGGAGAGCGACCTGGAGCGCAAGCGCGGACAGTACGAGCATCATCTGTCCCGGCTCGCCGAGGTGCGCGCTGCCGTCGCCGGGCTGCCCCCGGTGGAGGCGGTGCAGGCGCGGCTGGCCGATCTCGGTGAGCTGCAGGGGCAGTTGGAGCGCGCGACCGCCGCGGTGCGCGCGGCGCGTGACGCGCATCGCCGTGCGCAGGCCGCGGTCCGCTCCGCGGAGGACGAGCAGCGTACGGCGTGGCGCCGGTTCGACGGGGTGCGTGACGGGCTGGCCCGGTTCGGCCCGCCGCCGGCCGACCGGGACGATCTCGCCGGGGCCTGGCAGGCGCTGGTCGACTGGGCCCGCGGCGAGCACGAGGCCCGGTTGACCGCCCGTGCCGAGGCCGAGTCGGCGGTCACCGCGGCGCACGACTCGACCGTCCGGGCCTACACAGCGATCGTCGCCCTCTTCACCGAGGCCGGGCTGAATCCGCCGGGCGGCCCGGCGCCGGGTGTCACCCGGCCGGGTGTCTCGGCCTCGCGCTCCGCCGAGCGGGGCGCCTCGGTGGCCGACGCCGAGGCCGGCCTGATCCGGGCGGCCGCGGTCACTGCCGAGCGGGCCGAGGCGGCCTGGCAGCGGCTGGTGGAGCGGCGCCAGCAGGCCCGGGAGGCGGCCGAGCAGCGTGACGCGCTGCTGCGCGAGAGCCGGGTGGCCAAGTCGCTCGCCGGTCACCTGCGGGCCAACAACTTCGAGCGCTGGCTCCTGGAGGAGGCCCTGGACCTGCTGGTCGACGGCGCCTCCCGGATCCTGCGCGAGCTCACCAACGGGCAGTACGAACTGATGCACACCAAGGGCGAGTTCTTCGTGGTGGACCACCACGACGCCGGCCTGCAGCGCGGGGTGCGCACGCTCTCCGGCGGCGAGACCTTCCAGGCGTCGCTGGCGCTGGCGCTGGCCCTCTCCGAGCAGCTGGCCGGGATGAGCACCACCGCCGCCAGCCTGGAGTCGATCGTGCTGGACGAGGGCTTCGGCACCCTGGACGCGGCCACCCTGGACGTGGTCGCCGCGACGCTGGAGAACCTGGCGGCCCGTGGTGACCGGATGGTCGGCCTGGTCACCCACGTACAGGCGCTGGCCGAGCGGGTGCCGGTGCGCTTCGAGGTGCACAAGGACGCACGGACCGCGCACGTCGAGAGGGTCGGCCTGTGACCAGGATGTTCGTCGACGCTTGGGACCCCTCCTACGGCTCGTCGTTCGAGGGCGGTGAGGGCGGTGACGGGCCGGCGTCGTCCAGCAGCGCGCAGGTCGACCTCGACGTGGAGGTGCCGGCCGCCGAGTGGGCGCCGATCGACGTCTCGCCCCGGGTGCGCGTCCCCGAGGTGGTCTTCCTCGTCGACGGGGTGCGCCGCAACGACGCGCAGGTCTGGACCGCCGAGGAGGACGGCACCTCCTATGCCGGCCTGGCCGCGTCCTATGCCGCGGGGGTGGTCCGCTGCGACCTCGCCCGCGGGGTGGCGAGCCTGGCGGCGGCCCGAGTCGCGAGAGGACTTTTTACCGCGAGTCCCTCCGTGTCGGACATTCAGACCGACTCGGTGCGTTATGAGGTGCACCGCGTAAGCGGCACCGGCGAGGCCAGCAAGCTGCCGGCCGCGGTGCAGGGGCCGCTGACCGCGCTGGAGATCGAGATCTCGGCGGCGGCCCGGGACGGCGGCTCGGACGGCGCCGACCTGCTGATCGTGGACGGTCCGCTGCGCAACCGGCGGCAGCTGCCCCGCACGATCGGCTATGTGAAGACCCAGCAGAAGCACTATCTGCCGGCCGCGCAGGAGGCGATCGTGCCCCGCCTGCGGCCCGGGCAGCGCACCCCGGTCTTCCATCTGGGGACGGTCTGGGGCGGCTGGTCGTGGTACCTGCGGTTGCCCGGCTCGTCCGGCGCGCCGTGGTCCGGCGTGGTGCGGGTGGAGTGCTCGCCGGATCTCACCGCGGATCAGGCGATCGAGCTGGCCGAGGTGTCCGGGGTCACACTGCCGCGGTTCGCCTCGTCGGCCTACAAGGACCCGCGCGCCCCGCAGAACCTGATGCCGATCGCCGGTCTGGAGCGGCGCCTGCGCGGGATGCTGGGCGACGCGCGGGTGTTGCACCGGGCGCTGATGCTGGCGACCGCCCGGACCCGCTGACCGGGCCGCCGGTGTGGGAACGATCCCAGAGAATGGCGAACGCTCCCACTGTCCGGGCAAGTTTCACGGAGCGTGGAAAAGCCCATCGAGGGACCCGGAAATTGGGAGCGCTCCCGGACGGGTGACGCCCGAAAGAGTCCGACTGGCACAAAGGCATCCCCCGAACGGTTCGGCCACCTCGCCATTCACCACACAATACTCACTGGTGGCGACGCTGCGGAAGCACTCGTTCACGCTCTGAGATCGCGCTCTCCCGCTAACGGGAGAATTATTCTCAGGGACATGTCTGAGGACGCTTGTCACTGAGTATTATTCCGCCTTACCTGGCGTCCGAATCGGCGTTGATCAATACGGAGGGTGATCCTCGACCGGTGCGCCTTCACGATCATGATCGCAGCGGAGGACCGTTGAGACCGAGTGCCCCGGAAAATCTCGGGCCGGCTTTGATCCCGGCCGGGCCCCCCAGCCGTACAACAGGCGACGGGGAAGGGTCCGGGCGGAGGTATCGATGCATGCGGTGGCCGAGTATCGGCTCGCGCCGGAGAGGGTGCGTGTGATGGCGCGGCAACACTCCGGTGGTAGGTGGCAGGCTCTCGACGGTGGTAACCACCGGGACGAGGGCACGGTGATCCCGCGGCAGGCGCCGCGGCACGAGGCCGCTCCGAACAGCAGCCCGAGCCACGAGGACACGCTGGTCAAGCTGCTCTACGAGGAGCACGCGGGACCGTTGCTGATGTTCGTGCTGCGGCTGACCGGCGGTGACCGGCAGCGCGCCGAGGACATCGTGCAGGAGACCCTGCTGCGGGCGTGGCGCAACGCGCACCGCCTCGGCGCCCAGGGTCAGCAGTCGCTGCGCCCGTGGCTGGTCACCGTCGCCCGCCGCATCGCCATCGACGAGCATCGGAGCGCCAACGCCCGGCCCGCCGAGACGTACGATCGGGAGTTGGAGAGCTTCCCGACGACGTCCGACGAGACCGACAAGGTGCTCCAGTCGATGACGGTGTCCGACGCGCTCCGCCAGTTGAGCCATTCGCACCGGGAGATCCTCATCGAGACGTACTTCCGTGGCCGTACCGTCCCGGAAGCGGCGGAGGCCCTGAACCTGCCGCTCGGCACGGCGAAGTCCCGGGTGTACTACGCCCTGCGTGCCCTGCGGACCGCTCTTCAGCAGCGGGGGGTGACGGAATGACACAGGAACAGCACTTCGACGTCGCGTCCTACGCGCTGGGTGTGCTCGACGACCACGACGCCTCCCGGTTCGAGGACCACCTGATCGACTGCCCGCAGTGCGCGTACGAGCTGGAGTCCTTCGTCCAGGTGGCCGACGTGCTGTCGACCGTCGACGCGGAGGCGCTGATCGCCGCCGAGCAGTCCGAGCGTGACGGCGCCGTGCTGAACAAGATGCTGCGCGAGGTCCGCGTCGAGCGGCACCGGGCGAACAGCCGCCGGCTCTACTCGCTGGCCGCCGCCGTGGTGATCTTCACCATGCTGTCGATCGGCGCGCTCTTCGCCGGCGGCCGCTGGCTCGGACCGGACGAGACGACGCCGGCCGGTCCGCAGGCCAACAACAGCAGCCAGCTCGACCCGCTGCCGGTCGGCGAGGGCGTGGCCATCGGTGGCACCAAGCTGCCCGGTGACCCGTTCAACGCGACCGATCCGCGCAGCGGTGTGGCGCTGGCCGTCGGCCTGGAGAAGAAGGACTGGGGCACCCAGGTGTCCTTCGCCGTCTCCA
Organism: Actinoplanes sp. NPDC024001; assembly: GCF_040638955.1. Classification (NCBI taxonomy): domain Bacteria; kingdom Bacillati; phylum Actinomycetota; class Actinomycetes; order Micromonosporales; family Micromonosporaceae; genus Actinoplanes; species Actinoplanes sp. NPDC024001. The sequence continues at coordinate 24,550 of NZ_JBEZZB010000104.1, read as the reverse complement.
ACGTCACCGGGCCGAAGCGCTGCGCCCTGTTCCTGGTCCGCCGGGACGGCACCTCGGAGCAGGTCTCCTCGTGGACCGTGGGCACGGACGGCTGGGGCACCTCCGCCAACCCGAAGCCGCTGCTGTTCCAGGCGATCACCTCGACGCCGCGCGAGGACATCGCGCACGTCCAGGTGCAGGAGATCACCGAGAACGGCCCGGGGGAGACCCTGGTTCGCGCTCCGTAACCGTACAAACACGAATAAGGCCCGTTCCGCTTCGGCGGCCGGGCCTTTTTCGCGTTCGGTGATCGTCTTATTACGTACGGGTGACCTCGGGGGTTCAAAGGAAAATTTAATGATTTGATCGCGCCGAATGTTCAACCGTCTCCGCACCCTCCCCGTACTACTGCCCGGAAATGGCAGAGCCATGAGGATTCAGCTGGAGGGGCCCTGTGGGACCGGATAAGCGAAAGTTGATGGTCGTCGGCGCAGCGCTGGCGGCGGTGGTAGCACTGCCCGGTTGCGCCCCGGCCGGATACAACGCGGCCGACTACGGCAACGCTGCTGAACCGGCGTCCAACGACATCACCGCCACGCCGGGCGCCACCGCCGACGCTGAGGCCACCGCTGAGCCCACGGCTCCCGCGGACCCGGCGGACGGCGAGGCGAACACCCCCGAGGTCAGCGACGAGCTCGCCACCACCTCGCTCACCGGCTCCAAGGTGCCGCGCATGGGCAAGGTCGTCGAGGACCAGGACGGCTTCGTGCTGTACCGGTTCGACGACGACAAGGACGACCCGGCGAAGTCCAACTGCAACGGCGACTGCGCCGAGGTCTGGCCGCCGGCGCTCACCAACGACGGGAAGCCGACGCTCAAGGGCGTCAAGGCGGACCTGGTCGGCACGGTGACCCGGGCGGACGGCACCAAGCAGCTGACCCTCAAGGGCTGGCCGCTCTACCGCTACCTCGGCGACAAGAAGCCGGGCCAGTGGAAGGGCCAGAACGTCGGCGGCAAGTGGTTCGTCATCAACCCGGACGGCACGAAGAACCTGACGTGCCTGCCCGCCATCTCGAAGCCGGTCGCACCGCCTGCCGACGACGAGGCCGAAGCCGGCGCCGAGGGCGCGGCTGAGGACTCCGGCAGCGACTACAGCTACTGATCGGCACACGAGGCATTGGAGGTTGGAGGAGAAATGAAGGCCCGCCGTACCCCCAGATGGCTGGTCGCGACCCTGGCACTGTCCCTGGCGTTCATGGTGACGCCGTCCGGAGTCGCTCACGCCGAAGACGCAGTGCCCGTGCCGCCGAACACCGGGTTGACCGACAAGGCCACCGGAACGCTGTCCGCCGCCGACCGTGACTTCGTCATCAAGGTGCGCCTCGCCGGGCTGTGGGAGGTTCCGGCCGGCAACATGGCCGCCGAGAAGTCGGAGAACACCACGGTCGCGAAGGTCGGCCGGGAGATCGCCAAGCAGCACGTCTCGCTCGACAACCTGACCCGCGCGGCCGCCAAGAAGCTCGGCATCAGCCTGCCGAACCAGCCGAACGGCGACCAGCAGTTCTGGTTGAGCGAGATGCGCAACGCGCCGACGCCGGCCCAGTTCGACCAGATCTTCATCGACCGGCTCCGCGCCGCGCACGGCAACATCTTTCCGGCGATCGGCACGATCCGGGCCACCACCCGCAACGACACGGTCCGCAAGCTGGCCCAGCACACCAACCAGTTCGTCATGACGCACATGACCCTGCTGGAGAGCAGCGGAATCGTCGATTACGCCGCACTGCCCACCGCGCCCGCACCGAAACCCGCGGCCGGCCAGGGCCCGGTGCCGGTCGACAACCAGATGCTCGTCGCGGCCACCGAGGGCGGCAGCGTCCCCGGCCTCAGCAACACCGTCATTTTGATCGTCCTCGCCGCCGCGCTGGTGGTCGGGGTTGTCACGACCATGCGCATCTTCCGCGCGCGGTAGGTATCACTCGCCCACGGCGACCAAGAAAGGTGTCACCCATGCGAAGGTCAAAGTACCGGCGCGCCAGTTCCCCGACGTGGTTCAGCGGTCGGCGCCGCATTATCGCCGTCGCGGCCACGCTGGTCGCGTTCGGCGGCATCGTGACCGTGACCCAGGTTTCGAACGCCAGCACCGACCGCAACACCAAGCGGGCCTTGGCAGCCTGTGACGACCTGGCCGCCCCGAACCAGTCTCGGCTGTCCACCGAGACGCGCCGGGGCACGTGGACCACGAACAACGGCCAGGTAACCCAGCACGCGGACGACGGCGCCGGCGATGTGGCGACGACGGCCGAGGTGCGCGCCCGTTGCCGGCAGTGGGTGATGAACAACGTCGCCAACGAGGAGGAGGCCTCCGACGAGGCCACCACCAACGCCCGCCGGGGCCGCGGCAACAACGGCGGCGGCGGCAACAACAACGGCGGCGCGCAGCCGTCCGCGCCGGCCGAGGAGCAGCCGAGCGCTCCGGCCGAGGACCCGAGCGCTCCGGCCGAGCAGCCGGGCGAGTCCGCCCCGCCCGCCGAGGGCGGCGAGCAGGGTGGTGACCAGGGTGGCGACCAGGGCGGTGACCAGGGTGGCGACCAGGGCGGCGACCAGGGCGGCGACCAGGGCGGCGACCAGGGTGGCGACCAGGGTGGCGACCAGGGTGGCGACCAGGGTGGCGACCAGGGCGGAGACCAAGGTGGCGACCAGGGCGGAGACCAGGACCAGCCCGACCCGGGCCAGACCACTCCGCCGCCCGGCGCCGGTCTCGGCATCCTGACCAACAGCTGCGACACCAGCAACCTGACCCCGCACGACGGTTTCCAGCGTGGCGACCGCTGCGTCTCCACCGAGTTCGGTGAGGTCGGCGCCGCCGCCAACAACCCGACGCTGCTGATCACGCAGGCGCCCGGCCAGGTGCGGGTGAACCAGCCGTTCACCCTGCAGGTCAGCACCCGCAACCTGATCCGTGACCGGTTCCTCGCGGCCGGCCAGGGTGGCTACTACGTGGAGAGCAGCGTCCTGCAGAACGGCCTGGTGCGCGGTCACTTCCACACCGCCTGCCGGATCCTGAACAGCCGCAGCCAGGCGCCCGACCCCGCGCCGGTGCCGGCGTTCTTCGTCGCGACCGAGGACAGCCGCGGTGGCGCTCAGCCGGACACGGTCACCATCCAGGTGCCCGGCCTGCCGGAGCGCGGCACGTTCCAGTGCTCGTCGTGGGCCGGTGACGGTTCGCACCGGATCCCGATGATGGAGCGCGCCAACCAGACGCCGGCCTTCGACTCGGTCCGGGTTCGCGTCCGCTGACCCGTACCGAGTGAGTCAACCGACGCGGAGCAATCGCCGTTCCGCCGGTACCGGACCGGACCGGGCTCTCCCAGCCCGGTCCGGGACCCCCCTCCGGTACCGTCGGCCGTCCCAACCCCTGCCGGACGGACCAGCGGCACTGCCCGGCCACCACCGGGCAGGCTCCGTACCGGGTGACCGGACCTTTCTCGGGTGTCCGGTCGCCGCCCGATGGCCCTGACCCTGGAGCACGGTCAGGGCCATCGGCCTGTTCACGGCACGGTCAGCGGTGGCATAGTTTGCCGGTGACTTCCGAGGTGACGCGCCGTCTGACCCCACCCGAGGGTTACCGGTTCGAGGCCTCGGTGCGGCCGCTGCTGGTGCCCAAGCACGACCCGTGCGGCGTGCTGTCCGACAGCGGGTTCTGGCTCGCGGCGCGTACCCCCGAGGGGCCGGCCACGCTGCACCTCGCGCGCTCCGGCGGTGAACTCGCCGCGACCGGCCATGGGCCGGGCGCGCGATGGATCGTCGATCGCGCGGACGCGATCGCCGGCCTGCGAGACGATCTGCGCGGCTTCGCCGCACTTGCCGCGCGACATCCGCTGGTCGGGCGCCTGGCCACCACCTTCGCCGGGGTACGGTTGCCGGCCACCGGACGGGTCTTCCCGCGGCTGCTCCGGGCGATCCTGGAGCAGAAGGTGACCGGCAAGGAGGCGCACCGGTCGTACCGGGCGATCTGCCGGCATTTCGGCGAGCCGGCGCCCGGGCCGGTGGATCTCGTGCTGCCGCCCGACCCGGCCGCCGTGGCGGCCACCCCCTACTGGACGTTCCATCCGTTCGGCGTCGAGCAGCGCCGCACCCAGGCCCTGCTGCGGGCGGCGCTGGTCGCCGAGCGGCTGGAGCGGTGCGCGGACGCGGCCGAGGCGACCGCCCGGATGACCGCGCTGCCCGGGATCGGCGTGTGGACCGCCGCCGAGACGGTGCGTTACGCCTACGGCGACCCGGACGCGGTCAGCGTCGGCGACTTCCACATCCCGAACACCGTCGCCTGGGCCCTGGCCGGTGAGGCCCGCGGCACCGACGACCGCATGCTGGAGCTGCTCGAACCCTTCCGGGGCCACCGGGGACGGGTCTGCGACCTGTTCGCCCTCGGCGGCATCGGGGCGCCCAAGTTCGGTCCCCGGATGCCGATCCGGTCCTTCGCCCGGTTCTGATTCCGGCGCTGCCTCCTCGCCCGCGCCCGTCGTCCGGCATGATCGATTCGTCCGAAGGGCCGGGTTGACACGGCGACTCCAGGAAAGGTCGGGAACAGGCACCAATGGATGGCATCGTCGGTCCGGTCCTGCTCGTCCTGGTGCTGACCCTGGTCAACGCCGTGTTCACCGGCAGCGAGATGGCGGTGATCTCGCTGCGCGACAGTCAGGTGCAGCGGCTGGAACGCGAGTCCCGCGGCGGCCGGGTGCTGGCCCGGCTGAGCCGCGACTCGAACCGGTTCCTCGCCACCATCCAGATCGGCATCACCCTCGCCGGTTTCCTGGCCTCCGCGATCGTCGCGAAGTCGTTCTCCGAACCGCTGGAGGAGCACCTCAGCGTGCTCGGCTCGGCCGCCCAGCCGGTCTCCACGGTGCTGCTCACCATCGTGCTGACCTTCGTCACGCTGGTCCTCGGCGAGCTGGCCCCGAAACGGATCGCCATGCAGCGGGCCGAGGCCTGGGCCCTGCTGATGGCCCGGCCGCTGGACGTGATCGCGACGTTCTCCCGGCCCGCGGTGTGGCTGCTCGGCAGGGTGACCGACGGCGTCGTACGCCTGGCCGGCGTGGACCCGACCGCCCAGCGTGACGAGGTCACGACCGAGGAGATCCGCGACATGGTGGCCGCCCAGCAGGAGTTCTCCGCCGAACAGCGGGAGATCATCTCGGGCGCCTTCGAGATCGCCGACCGGATCCTGCGGGAGATCCTGGTGCCCCGCCGCGACGTGCTCACCCTGGCCAGCGGCACGGCGGCGCCGGAGGCGCTGCGCACACTGATCGACGGCGGGCACTCCCGGGCGCCGGTGATCGGCCCGGCCGGCCTGGACGACGTGATCGGCGTGGTGCACCTGCGCGACCTGGTCGGCGCGGCCGGAGCGGTGGACGAGGTGGTGCGGCCGCCGCTGTTCCTGCCGGAGACGCTGCGCGTGTCGGACGCCCTCAAGCAGCTGCGCGGTGAGCGGCAGCCGCTCGCGCTGATCGTCGACGAGCGCGGCGCCATCGACGGGATCGTCACGATGGAGGACCTGGTCGAGGAGATCGTCGGCGAGATCTACGACGAGACCGACCGGGACGTCGCGGCGACCGTCCGCGAACCGGACGGCGCGCTGCTGATGCCCGGCTCGTTCCCGATCCACGACCTGCCGGACGTCGGCTTCCACGGGCACCCGCCGGAGGAGGGCGACTACACCACGATCGCCGGGATGGTGCTGGCCGCCCTCGGGCACATCCCGACCGAGCCGGGGGAGTCGGTGACACTGCCCGAGTTCACCGCCGAGGTGGTCGAGGTGACCGGCCGGGCCATCACCCAGGTGCGGGTCCGTCCCCTCGGCGACTGACTGGGTGTGCGACTTGGACGCTCGAACGGTTGCGTACCGGCCCGTCCTAAATAGGCTCGCATCCATGACTGTGTCGTCGAACGCCTACGAATACCTGGACAACGCCGGACCGCAGGAGCAGGCCCGGCTCGCGGCGGTGCGCCGCTACCGGCTGGTGGACCAGCCGGTCGAGGATGCGTACGACCGGATCGCCTTCGTGGCCGGCGCCATCTTCGAGACCCCGATCGCGACGGTGTCCCTGGTCGAGCAGGACCGGGTCTGGCTGGCCGCCTGTCAGGGCCTCGCCGGCGTGCGCGAGGTCGGCAAGGAGCCCGGGCTCTGCGCCTCGGTGATCGCGCAGGACGACGTGTACGTGATCAACAACGCCGCGGTGGACCCGCGCACGCTCGAGCATCCGCTGGTGCGTGGCGATCTCGGCCTGCGCTTCTACGCGGCCGCGCCGATCCGCACCCACGACGGTTACCGCCTCGGCACGGTCAACGTGATCGACAGCCGGCCGCGGGAGGCGAACCCGCGCCAGCTCAAGGCACTCGAGCACCTGGCCTCGATCGTCGCGGACGAGCTGGAGCTGCGGCTCATGGTGATTCGTAGTGCCGCCGCGGAACAACGGATGCGAGACACGGTGAGCTGATCTTGATTCGTGGGTACACCGTACTCATGATTTGGAACTTTGCTCGCAAAATTGTCCTTACCGCTGTCCTCGTCCCGCTCGGCGCGGCCGGCGCCCGCGCGCTCAGCGACCGCATCGAGCGCCGCCGCGGATCCAACCGGGTCAGCCGGCTCCTGCGTCAGGGCGCCGACACCGCGCAGACCCTGTTCGGCCGCAAGAAGCACCGCCGGTTCGGCTTCCGCTGATTCAAATTTTTCCGTACGGGGTAACGGCGGCGACATGCGAACCCCCCGCACGATCGCCGTCGTTGCCCACCAGCGCAAGACCCTCGGTGGCGGCCTCGACGAACTGCGCCGGCGCATCACCGGCCAGGGCGTCGAGGAACTGCTCTGGTTCGAGGTGCCGAAAAGCCGCAAGGCGCCGAAACAGGTCCGCAAGGCCGTCGAAGCCGGCGTCGACCTGCTCGTCGTCTGGGGCGGTGACGGCCTGGTCCAGCGCAGCCTGGACGTGCTGGCCCAGGAGAAGGGCGGCAGCAAGATCCCGGTCGCCATCATCCCGGCCGGCACCGGCAACCTGTTCGCCGGCAACCTCGGCATCCCCACCGACCTGGAGAAAGCCGTCGAGATCGCCTTCCACGGCGAACGCCGCCGCTTCGACCTCGGCCGGCTCTCCGGCGAGCACTTCGCGGTGATGGCCGGCGTCGGCTTCGACGGCGCGATGATCAAGGATGCCGACGGCGACCTGAAGGACCGGCTCGGCAAGCTCGCCTACGTCTGGACCGGCATCCGCCACGTCAACGGCGAGGCGCCGCGCGCGACGATCGAGATCGACGGGTCGCCCTGGTTCGACGACGAGGCCAGCTGCGTGCTGATCGGCAACGTCGGCACGATCACCGGCGGCATCCGGGCCTTCGACGACGCGGAGCCGGACGACGGCTGGCTCGACGTCGGTGTGGCCACCGCGCAGGGCGCCCTCCAGTGGGCCCGCGCCCTCGGCACGATGGCGGTGGGCCGCTCCGACCGGTCGCCTTTCGTGCGCACCACGCGCGCCCGCCGTGTCGACGTCAAGCTCGAATCCAAGCTGGTCTACGAACTCGACGGCGGCGCCCGCGCCAAGACCAAGAAGTTCACCGCGTCGGTGGTCCCGGCCGCCGTCAAGATCTGCGTCCCCGCCTCCACCGACCCGGACGCGCCCACCAGCTAGCCCCCGGCGCCCACGCCGCCGGCGATCGGTCGCACGTTTGAAGTGACTGAAAGGCGACAGAGACCTTCGTCGTGGTCCGTGCCGGGGCGTGCCCTATCCGCCCCGGGATCCTCTGGATCGCGCACCACCGCTGAGCCCAGACTGGCTGTCACTGTTCGACTCCAGGGGGTTCACATGAGGCACTATCTCGGCGCTCTGCTGGCCACCGGTGGGCTGATCGTCGTGACCCACCGGGTAGGCCGCACACGCGGGGCCTGGCGGGAGGCCAGGCCGGCGCGGTTCTCGGTGCGCAGCGGCCGCAAGCTGGCCTGGTCGCACACCGCCCGATTAGCCGCCGGCGTGGCGGCCGTGATCATCGGGCTGCTGATGGCCGGTTTCGAACTGGCCCGCTGATCAGGCCGGCCGCGCGGCGGCTGGTGCGCCGGTTGTGGTCAGGCGATCTGCTGCCACCAGCCGTCGACCGCGGGCGGGTTGTCCACGTCCACCCGCTCGCCCGGGCGGGGGATGGCCAGCCGCACGTCGCGGGCTTTCGCCTCGCGCCAGGTGCGGTCGGCCGGCTCCGCCCAGTCGTGCAGGGCCAGGTTGAACGTCGCCCAGTGCACCGGGATCATCAGCCCGCCGCGGACGTCCACGTGCACCGCGACGCCGTCCTCCGGGAACATGTGGATGTCCGGCCACTGCTCGCCATAGGCCCCGACCTGCACCAGCGTGGCGTCGAACGGGCCGTGCTCGGCGCCGATCTCGGCGAAGCCGGGGAAGTAGCCGGTGTCACCGGAGTAGAAGACCTTGCGGGTCGGCCCGTTGATCACCCAGCTGGCCCAGAGCGTCTCGTCCCGGCTGAACCCGCGGCCGGAGAAGTGCCGGGCCGGGGTCGCGACGAACTCCACGCCGGCCACCTTGGCCTTCTCGTGCCAGTCCAGCTCGATGATCCGGGTCTCCGGGACACCCCAGCGCTCCAGGTGCGCGCCCACCCCGAGCGGGACCAGGAACGGGGCGGCCTGCAGGTCGACCAGGTTCTGGATGGTGACCATGTCCAGGTGGTCGTAGTGGTCGTGGGAGATCACCACGGCGTCCAGCGGGGGCAGCTCCCGCAGCGGCATCGGCGGCTCGTGCAGCCGGCGCGGGCCGGTCAGCCGGGACGGCGAGCAGCGGTCGCTCCACACCGGGTCGAGCAGCACCCGTCGCCCCTCGATCTCCACGAGCGCGGACGAGTGCCCGTACCACGTGATGTGCAAACCTTGGGCGTCGGCGCCGGCGGCGGGGGTGACGACCGGGACCGGCTGGTGCGGCCGGCGGGCTTCGCGGCCGGTGGCCGCGGCCGCGGCCAGGCGCGGCATCGAGGCCGCGGTGATCTCGCTGGCCGGCACGGTGTTGCGGAACTTGCCGCCGGAGAACTGCGGCGAGGCCTCGATGCGGGCGCGGCGGGTGCCGCGCGCCCGCGCGCCGAGCTGGGCGGGAAGGTCGCGGACGGCCCAGACCGCCGCGGCGCCCAGGGCCAGAGCCATGACTGTACGGGTGCGTGCACGCTTCGCCATGCGCCCAGTCTGACCGGGATCAGCCGCCCTCTGCCAGCGCCTGCCTCAGCGTCGTCTCAGCAAGTGACGCGTATGACAAACTGCCGCGGTGACGATCCCCACCCTTCAGTCCCAGCATGAGCTCATCGTGCGCCAGCGCATCCGGCTCATGGTCAACCAGTACGAGGTCCACGCCGCCGGGCCGAACGGGCAGGAAGCCGGCATCCTGGCTTTCGCCCAGCAGAAGCGGATGGCCTTCAAGGAGCAGGTCACCCTCTACACCGACGACACCAAGCAGACCCCGCTGCTCGGCTTCCGGGCCCGCCAGGTGATCGACCTCGGCGCGACCTACGACGTGACCGACGCCGCCGGCCAGCCGATCGGCCTGTTCCGCAAGCAGTTCGGCGCCTCCCTGCTGCGCTCCACCTGGACGCTGGAGCAGCCCGGCTACGGCGAGCTGGTCGGCCAGGAGCGCAACCCCTGGGTGGCGGTGCTGCGCCGGTTCGTGGACTCGCTGTCCTGGCTGCCCTACCACTTCGACTTCACCGTCGGCGGGCACCCGGCGTTCTCCGTGGTGCGCAAGTGGGGCCTGCGGGACTCGTTCCATGTGACGATCCAGGACCCGAACCTGGACCGCCGGCTGGTCGTGGCGATGGCGGTCGCACTGGACGCGCTGCAGTCCCGGTAACCTCCCGGGCATGGACGATCCCCGTGCCCAGCGGCTCTTCGGCGACAGTCTGGTCGCCCCCGGTGACCTCGCGTCGAGCCCGTTCCGGGTGGACCGGGACCGGATCGTCAGCTCGCCGTTCCTGGCCCGGCTGGCCGGTGTCACCCAGGTGATCAGCCCCGGTGGCGCCGGTCTGCTGGTGCACAACCGGCTCACCCACAGCCTCAAGGTCGCCACGGTGGGCCGGGCGATCGCCGAGCGGCTCCGCGACGATCAGCCGGACCTGGCGGAGAAGCTGGGCGGCTGCGACCCGGACGTGGTGGAGGCGGCCGCGCTCGCCCACGATCTGGGGCACCCGCCGTTCGGGCATCTCGGTGAGCGGGTGCTGGACCGGCTGGCCCGGCACCGGCTGCGGCTGCGGGACGGGTTCGAGGGCAACGCCCAGTCGTACCGGATAGTGACCAGCACCGAGATCCGTGGGCAGGCGACGATCGGGCTGAACCTGACCAACGCCACCCGCGCGGCGATTCTGAAATACCCGTGGACCCGGCGCGACCACCCGGACCCGCACCCGCGGTTCATGGAGCCGCCGCCGCGCGGCGCCGCGGCCGTGCCGGACGACCCGGACGGCGGCTCGCTGAAGTTCGGGGCGTACTCGACCGAGGTCGGGGACGTGCGGGCGGCCCGGGCGCCGTTCGCCGGGCGGGTCGCCGACTGGCAGCAGACCGTCGAGGCCTCGGTGATGGACACCGCCGACGACATCGCCTACGCCATCCACGACCTGGAGGACGTGCACCGGGTCGGGGTCCTCCAGCAGGGCGCGGTCGCCGCCGAGCTGATGGCCTGGCAGCGCTGGCGGGACGAGACCGACCTGAACCGGGCCGGTGGCGCAATCGAGTCGCTGCGCCGGCAGCTGCACCGCAAGGACGGCTGGATCGCCGACGACGAGGCGTTCGCCGACGCGGTCGAGCTGGTCCGGGCCGAGCTGGTGGACGGTCTGCTGGCCCGCCCGTTCGACGGGTCGCTGGAGGCCGAGGCGAGGGTGGCCGCGTTCTCGGCGAACTGGACCCGGCGCCTGGTCGAGTCGATCGAGATGATCGGCCAGCCGGCGGTGCGCAGCGGGCACGTGCAGCTGGCCCGGGCGCAGTGGCACGAGGTGCAGATCCTCAAGTTCGTGCAGAACCGGTTCGTGCTGGAGCGCCCCGACCTGGCGCTGCACCAGCGCGGGCAGGCCCGGCTGCTGGCCTCCCTGGTGGAGGCGCTGCTGGCCTGGCTGACCGACCCGGACGAGGCGCAGCGCCTGCCGCGCCGGCTGCGCGACCTGGTCGAGCTGGCCGAGGCGGAGCTGCCCGCGGACACCCCGGAGCGGATCGGCCGGGCCCGCGGCCGGGCGGTGATCGACTTCGTGGCCGGGCTGACCGACAGCCAGGCCGTCGGCCTGATGGAGGCGCTGTCCGGCCGCTCCCGCCAGCTCTGGACCGACGCCTTCGTCCTCTGAGGACGACGAGGCCGGTGAGGACGATGGTCAGACGAGCAGGCCGCCGGTGGCGTGCAGGGTCTGGCCGGTCAGCCAGCCCGAGTCCGGCCCGGCCAGGAAGGCGACGACCGCCGCGACGTCCGGCGGCTGCCCGAGCCGCTGGAGCGCGGTGAACGCGGCCGTCTGCTGCAGCGCCTCCGGCGGGTTGGTCCCGCGCAGCATGTCGGTGTCGGTGGCGCCCGGCGCGACGGTGTTCACGGTGATCCCGCGGCCGCCCAGCTCCCGGGCCGCCACCTTGGTGACCTGTTCGAGAGCGGCCTTGCTCGCGCAGTAGAGGGCGAGCCCCGGCGCCGGGACCACGGTGTTCAGCGTGGAGAGGTTGATGATCCGGCCGCCGTCGCGCAGCAGCGGGATCGCCTCCTTGATGGCCAGCAGCGGGAACTTCGCGTTGATCGTCATGATCCGGTCGAAGTCCTCGCCGGTGAGGTCGGCGATCGGCAGGGTCGCGCTGATCGCGGCGTTGTTGACCAGGATGTCCAGCCCGTCGCGGACCAGGTCGAACAGGGCCGGCAGGTTGCCCGGGTCAGCCTGGTCGCAGCGCACCGCCACGCTGTTCTCGACCGTGGCGGCCAGCTCCTCGGCGGCCGCCTTGCTGTCGCGATAGGTGAACACCACGCGGGCTCCGTCGGCGGCGAGCCGCTGGACCACGGCCCGGCCGATGCCGCGGGAACCGCCGGTGACGATGGCCGTCTTTCCGGTGAGTGTCATGCCCCTGAAGCTAGCGAGGCACAGCGGTCGCGTCTTGAAGCAATGCGCGCAGCTCGGTCGGAGCCACGCCGGCCATCACCCGTACCTCGCGGGTGAAGTGCGGCTGATCGGCGTACCCCGCATCGGCCGCCGCGGCCGGCAGCGACCTGCCCAGCGCGACCAGATCGACGGCGCGCTGGAAGCGCGCGATGCGCGCGACCCGGCCCGGGGAGAGGCCGATCCGGCGCTGGAACCCGGTCTCCAGCCGGCGCCGGCCCACCCCGAGTTCGGCCGCCACGGCGGCCACCCGGGGCCCCTGCTGCAGCCGCTTCCACGCCGCGGTGACCAGCGGATCCTCGCGGCCCGGCCGCAGCCGGGCGGCGAGCCAGCCGTCGAGCAGGGCGAAGCGGCCCGCCCAGTCGGGGATCGCGGCCAGGCGCTCGGCGAGCTCCGCGTCGCGGCCGCCGATCAGCTCACCGAGGGGTACGGAACGCTCCGTGAGCTCCCGCATCGGCACACCGAGCAGTGCCCGCACCCCGTCGGGGGTGAGGCCGACCGTGACGCCGTGTCCCCACCGGTCGGCGGCGGAGATCACCGGCCGGCTGCTCGCCCCGGTCACCACCCGCCCCGCGCCGGTGATGTCGATGATCAGCGCCGGGACGTTGATCGGCAGGACCCGGTGCCCGATCGGTTCCGTGGTGCGGAAGCCGCTGTAGGCGAGGACGTGCCCGCGCAGCCGGGGATGCGGCCGGCGCACGACCGTCTCGCACGGCGCCGGGACCGGCGAGGCCGGCAGCGAGTGGATCATCGCGGGCGCAGGCGCAGCGCGGCCGGCGCGTGCGCCGGGACGGCCGGGGACCGGGGCGCGACCGGCGCCACCCGCTGGTAGCCGGCGCCGAGGGCCGGCCGCTGGTCCGGTTCACCCTTGTTCGGCCAGAGCGCGATCGCCCGCTCGGCCATCGCGGTGATGGTCAGCGACGGGTTGACGCCGAGGTTCGCCGGGACCGCCGAGCCGTCCACGACGTGCAGGCCGGGATAGCCGTAGACCCGGTGGTAGGCGTCCAAAACCCCCTCGGCGGGCGAGGCGCCGATCGTGGCGCCGCCGAGGATGTGCGCGGTCAGCGGGATGTTGACGATGTCGCCGACCGTGCCGCCGGGATAGCCGCCGATCCGGTCGGCGATCCGGCGCACCGCCTCGTGACCGACCGGGATCCAGGTCGGGTTGGGGTTGCCGTGCCCCAGCGAGGTGGTGAGCCGCCCGCGCCGGGTGCGCCGCACCGTCAGCGAGTTGTCGATCGACTGCATGACCAGCGCGATGATGGTCCGCTCGCTCCACCGGCGCACCGAGATCGAGTGGGCGAACACCACCGGGTGCCGCAGCGCCTCCCAGAGGAACCGGAGCGGCCGCGGGACCCGGCCGCCGTCCACCAGGATCGTCGAGAGCAGGCCCATCGCGTTGCTGCCCGGGCCGTAGCGGACCGGCTCGATGTGGGTGTGCTCGTCGGGGTGGAACGACGAGGTGATCGCGATGCCCTGGGAGAACGGCCGCTCCGGCACCTCCTTGGTCTCCGCGCCGAGCAGCGCCTCGGAGTTCGTCCTGGTCAACTGGCCGAGCCGGTCGGAGATGTGGGGCAGCACGCCGGTGTCCTTCATGGCGTGCAGCAGCCGCTGGGTGCCGAGCGCACCGGCCGCCAGGATCACCTGGCCGGCGGTGAACGACCCGTTCCGGGTGGAGAGCAGCCAGCCGTCGGCTGCCGGGCGCAGGGCGGTCACCTCGGTGTCCGGGTGCACCACGGCGCCGGCCCGCTCGGCCAGGTAGAGGTAGTTGACGTCGAGCCGGTTCTTGGCGCCGACCCTGCAGCCGATCATGCAGTTGCCGCACTCCACGCAGCCGGTCCGGTCCGGCCCGGCGCCACCGAAGTACGGGTCCGGCACCGTCTTGCCCGGCTCTCCGAAGTAGACGCCGACCGGGGTGCGCCGGAACGTGCGCCCCACCCCCATGTCCTCGGCGACCTGCTGGAACACCTCGTCGGCGGCGGTCATCGTGGGCTGCTGGGTGACCCCGAGCATCCGCGACGCCTGGTCGTAGAAGACGGCGAGCTCGGCCGCCCAGTCGGTGATCCCGGACCAGTGCGGGTCGGCGAAGAACGCGGCGGGCGGCACGTACAGCGTGTTCGCGTAGACCAGCGAGCCACCGCCGACGCCGGCCGCGGAGAGCACCATGACGTCCTTGAGCAGGGTGATCCGCTGCATGCCGCGCAGGCCGAGCTTCGGCGCCCAGAGGAAGTTGCGCAGGTCCCACGAGGTCTTGGGCAGCGTTTCCGGGGTGAACCGGCGGCCGGCCTCGAGCACGCCGACCCGATAGCCCTTCTCCGCCAGCCGCAGTGCGCTGACGCTGCCACCGAAGCCGCTGCCCACGATCACGATGTCGTAGTGCGTCATCGCATCACCTAAGCATTACTCGCCGGTAACCGGAAGGGTCACCGTCGATAGATGCTGATCGAGTAGCCGACCCGGTCGATCTTCCGGCTGCTCTCGATCAGCCGTTTCAGGCGCGGGCCGGCCAGCGCCACCCGCGACTCGGAGACCACCAGCAGGCCCCGGACCTGGTCCTCCGGCACCGCGTACGGGTCCTCGGCGGTGATCCCGTAGTAGGTGGGCACCCCGGCGCCCTTGTAGACCAGCCAGATCCGCTCACCCGGGTACCGCGACTTCAGGTGTTGCCCGAGCCGGGCCAGGTCCTGGCCCCAGTCGACGTTCGCGTCGTGCAGGTTCTCGCTGGTGTGTGCGGTCCCGCCGAACGCCACGTTCGAATAGGGCAGGTAGTAGGGGAAGGTCATCAGCGAGCCGGCCGCCACGGACAGCACCAGCAGTCCGGTGACGATGCGTGACCAGCGGAGGCGGATCAGCGCCACGGTGCCCGCCGCGACCGCGAGGAACAGGGGCAGGACGATCACGTACCGGGTGCCGAAGTTGCGGCTGCCGGCCATGGTCACCAGCACCGCCACCGCGGAGACCGGCAACAGGTAAAGGGCCGCGACCCGCAGCTTCGGCAGCACCAGCATCGTGATCATGCCGGCCGCCCAGAGCGCCAGCATGCCGAGCGGCGTCTTGATCAGGATCGCGACCGGCATGTAGTACCACGGTGACCCTCGGTAGGCCTCACCGAGCAGGAACCCGTTGAACAGCTTCGCCTCGAACCGGAACTGGATCAGCATCCCGTCCCGGTAGGCCTGCGGGAACGGCATCAGGTCCACCGCCAGCCCTTTCAGCCCGCCCGGATCGGGCAGGCCGGGCGGGGTGGTCCAGCGCAGCCGCGGATCGACCGCCAGATAGGACAGCCAGACCACCACCACCGCGAGCAACCCCACCCCGGCCGCGGCCCCGGCGGCCACCAGCAGGCGGCGCCGCAGCGCCGGTCGCTCCGGGCGGTTCCCCTGCGCATGCCACAGCGACAGCCCGGCAAGAGCGACCAGCAACGGTACGGCGGGAAGCACGCTCATCCGGGTGGCCAGTGCCGCACCCAGCGCCGCCCCCGCCAGGGGCAGACAGAGCTGTGGCCTCTCCCGGGCGCGCCAGGTCAGCCAGAAGGCGGTGAGCAGCATCCCCGCCGCCGGCACGTCCAGGGTGGCCAGCGAGCCGTGGGCGATCACGTCGGGGGAGAAGGCGTAGAGCGCGAGCGCGACCAGCCCGCCCACCGGCCCCGCCAGGTCCCGCGCGAAGGCCAGCACGACCAGCCCGAACAGCAGCGTGAGCAGGATGATCGGCAACCGGGCCAGGAGCATCAGCTGGAACGGGTTGTTCCCGTTCTCGTAGAGCAGGTGCCGCCCCAGCCGGGTCTGGTTGCCCGGATAGTTCGGATCGAGGTCGGCGCCGCCGAACGCGGTCCCGGCCGCCATGATCAGCTTGCCGAGCGGCGGGTGCTCCGGGTTGTAGCGCAGGCTGTGCTGCTGCCGGTAGACCTCGGCGGTCGCCACGTAGACCGGCTCGTCGATCGTCGGCGACTGCTGCACCGCCGTGGTGACCATGGCGAACGCCATCTGCCCCAGTAGTGCGACGACGGCGAGCAGGTAGAGCAGGCGTCGTCGTGGCATCCGGCAAATCTAGCGTCAGACTCCGACGGTACGCGTGGCGACCAGCCCCCGGGCGGCGTCGCCGGTGACCGACGGCATCTCCAGCGCCCAGCCGCCGGCGAAGCATCCGTCCGTGGCCAGGGTGTGCCCGCTCAGATGCCGCCGCCCGAACGCGGTCGCGCAGGCGTCACCCGGAAGGGCGAGCTGGGCGGCGTGCAGCGGGCCGGCCGTGCCGGGGGCGAAGACCTCGAAGTGCAGGTGCGGCCAGCGGCTCGCCCCGGCGTCCGGGAAGGCGCCGGCGAACGTGACCCAGCCGGCCGGGTCGGCGCTCTGCCGTCCGGCGCAGGGCTGGGCGCCGGTGGGCTCGCAGTGCCACAGGCTCACCGCGTACCCCGGCAGGGGCCGGCCGGAGGCGGTGCTCAGCAGGCGCAGGCGGACGGTGAGCGGCACGCCCCGCGTCCGCTCGGCGGGCCGGTCCGGAGAGAGCGTGACGGTCATGATCGTCTGTTCGGCACCGGCCTTGCGGGTCCGCGCCGAATGCCGGTTTCAAAACGGGAGCACCCCCGGCGGAATCCGCCGGGGGTGCTCGTCGAGCCGATGGGGTCAGACCGTGGTGTGCAGCGGCTGGGTGGGCAGCTGCTCCTGGTAGGCCGCGAACTCCTGCTGCGCCGCCGCCAGCTTGCCCGGGAAGGCCTGGCAGGTGCGGAGCAGCTTGTAGATCAGGAACGCCTCGAAGGCGAGCAGGCCGGCTCCGGCCGCGATGGTGACCGGGAAGATCAGGCCGGTCAGCGGGGCGACGATGAAGACGAACATCTCGTACTCGATACCGCTGATCAGGTGGGTCCGGATCCGGCGCGCCCGGAGGAAGTCGCCGACCCGCCGCTTGAGGCCGGGGTTGCCGGCCGGCGGCGCGGACGCCTCCTCGGGCATCTCGTCGCCCGGCTCCGCCATGTCGGCGGCCGACTCGGCGTGCACCGGCTGCGGCGGGCGCAGCTCCAGCAGTTGGTCGCTCATGCTGCGGCGGACCTTCTGCATCTGGCTGCTGTTCAGGTAACGGAACAGGTCGAGGAAGCCCACGACGGCCATCAGCCAGAGGTACGCGTCGTTGCCGGTCTGCACGTACTGCCCGCCGAAGAGCGCCAGCCCGATGAAGAAGACCCGCACCCGGTCGAGCACGAAGTCGAGCCACTGCCCGAACATCGTCCCGGTCCCGTTCAGCCGGGCGATCTTGCCGTCCATGCAGTCGACCACGAAGCTCAGGTGGAACAGCAGGGCCCCGGCGATCAGGGACCAGCGGTCACCGAAGGCGAAGCAGACGGCCGCACCGGTGCCGAAAATGGTCGCGATGAGAGTCAGAACGTTGGGCGTGATCCACCGGTAGGGCGCAACCAGACGCACCAGCCGGGCCGCCAGCGGGTCGACCAGAATTACGGTCCACCACGCGTCGACCGGCTTATAGGTCCGCTCCCGGATCTCCTGCAAGGTCACCTTCACGCGCGGCACTCTAAACCTTAATTGTTGGCAAACGGTGGGTACCCCCGGAACTTTAGCGGCTCGGCGCGGCCCCCGATTTCGGCGGGCGGGTGGAACGGCATAAATAGCCCGATCGGTGTGGAGGTCGGACCTCTCAGCCCCGCAGGTCCGCCCCAACGTCGTGCAGGTGGCGCAGCGCCTGCGCGTAGGAGTCCCGCAGGCTCGTGACCTCGTACGGAACCCCGATCTCGGCACAGTACCGCTGCACGACCGGCTGCGCCTTGCGCAGGTTGGGCGTCGGCATGGCCGGGAACAGGTGGTGCTCGATCTGGTAGTTCAGGCCGCCCAGCGCCGCGTCGATCAGCCGGCCGCCCCGCACGTTGCGCGAGGTCAGGACCTGTTTGCGGAGGAAGTCCTCGGTGCCGTCCGGGTGCGGCATGCCCTTGTGGTTCGGTGCGAAGGTCAGGCCCAGGTAGACACCGAACAGCGCCTGGTGCACGACGAGGAAGGCCAGCGCCTGCAGCGGGGAGAGCACCAGGAGCAGGGCGGCCGCGTACCCGATGAAGTGGGTGGCCAGCAGTGCGGCCTCCAGGCCGCGCCGCTTCACGGTGCCGTCGCGCAGGGCGCGGACGCTGTCCCGCTTGAGGGAGAGGCCCAGCAGGGTGAGCAGCGGGAAGAAGAAAAAGGCCTGGTATTTCACGAGGAAACCCTTGCCGCGGGCCGCCTCCCGGCTCCAGACCAGCACGCCCGGGCCGACGTCCGGGTCCAGATCGTCGTGGTTCGGGTTGGCGTGGTGCTTGGTGTGCTTGTCCATCCAGTATCCGTAGGACATGCCGATCGCCAGGTTGCCGGCGATCAGCCCGGCCCGCGCACTCGGCTTGTTGGTGCGGAACACCTGCCGGTGCGCCAGGTCGTGCGCCACCAGCGCGACCTGGGCGAAGACCACGGCCAGGAACACGGCCACGGCGAGCGTCCACCAGGAGGCGCCGACCAGGAAGAAGGCGGCCCAGCCGCCGATCAGGCCCAGGGAGACCAGACCGAGGCGTACGGCGTAGTAGGCGGGCCGCCGGCGCAACAGCCCCGCCGCGTTGATCCGGCGGTTCAGCTCCGCGAAGTCGCTGCCGGCCGTCCTGGTCTCGGTTGTCGTCGTCATGATCCCAGCGAACCGTGCCGCCGGCTTCCGGTCAGGAGTGCCAGACCCCGCACGGTGGTAGGGCTGGCACTACCGACACGGTGGTGTACGGCGGCCAGGATGAGGTCATGGAGTCCCGTGACTGGATCCGCGACGGCATCCGAGCAGTGGCCGGAGGGGTGCTCGCCATCCCGCTCGCCATCCTGAACATTCCGCTGTTCGTGCTCTTCGTGGTGTCGCTCGTGCTGACCCCGGTGCTGGGCCTCGGTCTGGTCCTGCTGCCGCTGGTCACGATGCTGATCCGGGCCCGGGCCGATCTGGCCCGGCGGCTCGGGGCCGGGTTCGGGGTGCCGGCCGCCCGGCCGTACCGGCCCCGTCCGGAGCGGTCGCCGGTGGGCAGCCTGCGTCGCTACCGGTGGCTCATGACCGACCCGGCGACCTGGCGCGACCTGGCCTGGCTGCTGCCGGGCACGGTCACCGGCCTGGTCCTGGGCGTGCTGTCGCTGGCCGTGCCGCTCTACGGCATCCAGGGCATCCTGCTGCTGCCACTGTGGATCTGGCTGGGCACCGGCAACTACGGGTACGGCATGATCTGGCCGATCGACACCCTCGGCGAGGGTTTCCTGTCGCTGCCGCAGGGCGCACTGATCCTGGCCATCGGCATCGCGGCGGCGCCCTACCTGCGCTGGGTGGACGCGCACGTCAACCGGTTCTTCCTGGGCCCGACCCGCAACGCCGAGCTGCGCCTGCGCGTCAGCGAGCTCACCGTCACCCGGGCCGACACGGTCGACGCGCAGGCCGCCGAGCTGCGCCGCATCGAGCGGGACCTGCACGACGGCGCCCAGGCCCGGCTGGTCGCGCTCGGCATGACGATCGGCCTGGCCGAGGAGATGGTCGGGTCCGACCCGGAGACCGCCCGCAAGCTGCTCGCCGAGGCGCGGGAGACCAGCTCGACCGCGCTCGTCGAGCTGCGGCACCTGGTCCGCGGCATCCACCCGCCGGTGCTCGCCGAGCGCGGGCTGGAAGGTGCGGTTCGGGCCCTGGCCATGGCCCTGCCGATCCCGACCAGTGTGGGCGCCGCGGTGCCGGGGCGGTTCGACACCCCGGTCGAGTCGGCGGCCTACTTCGCGGTCGCCGAGGTGCTGGCGAACATCACCCGGCACAGTTTCGCCCGCAACGCCGAGGTGCAGCTCTGGCACAGCGACGACGTGCTGCACATGCGGGTCTGCGACGACGGGCTGGGCGGGGCGGACCCGGCCGGCGGCACCGGGCTGCGAGGCATCGAACGCCGTCTCGCCGCCTTCGATGGCACGATGATCCTGTCCAGCCCGCCGGGCGGGCCGACCGTCGTGACCATGGAGCTGCCGTGCGCGTTGTCATCGCCGAGGATCTCGCCCTCCTCCGGGACGGTTTGACGCGACTGCTGCAGGCGTACGACTTCGAGGTGGTGGCCGCGGTCGACAACGGACCGTCGCTGCTGCCGGCCCTGGTGGAGCACCGGCCGGACGTGGCTGTGGTCGACGTACGGCTGCCGCCCACCTTCACCGACGAGGGGTTGCAGGCGGCGATCGCGGCCCGCTCGGTGGTGCCGGGCCTGCCGGTGCTGGTCCTCTCCCAGCACGTCGAGCCGCTCTACGCCCGGGAGCTGCTGACCGACCGCAACGGCGGAGTCGGCTATCTGCTGAAGGACCGGGTGTCGCACGTCGCGCAGTTCGTCGACGCGGTGCGCCGGGTCGCCAAGGGCGGCACGGCGATGGACCCGGAGGTGGTGTCGCAGCTGCTGGCCCGGCACCAGTCCCCGCTGGCGGCGCTGACCGCCCGGGAGCGGGACGTGATCGGCCTGATGGCCGAGGGCCGGTCGAACGCGGCGATCGCGGCCAAGCTCTTCATCGGGGAGAAGGCGGTCAGCAAGCACATCAACAGCATCTTCACCAAGCTGGCGCTGCCGCCGTCCGACGACGACAACCGCCGGGTCCTGGCCGTCCTCGCCTACCTCAACGGCTGACCCTCGCGGGGGAGGTTCGGGCGCGCGGCGCACCCGAACCTCACGCGGTGATCTCAGCGCCAGGAGAGGCGGGCGATACGGCCGGCCTCGCCGGACGCCCAGCAGGAGCCGTCGGCGGCGCAGTCCACGGCGTCGAAGCTGCCGGTGTCGAACCGGCGCCAGGTGAACCCGCCGTCGTAGGAGATGTCGCTGCCGGTCGGCCCGACGGTCAGCGCGGTCCGCCCGCGGCCGGTCCACGCCACCCCGGAGCGGTACTCACCCGGAACCTTCTTCGCCACCGTCCAGTGCCGGCCACCGGACCAGCTGACCGCCGCGCCGTCCGGCGCCGCTTCCGGGACCGCGTAGTCGCCGCCGACCGCGAGCCCGGTGCGGGAGTCGCGGAACGCCAGCGAGTAGATGCCCGCACTGGGCCCGCTCGGCACCGACGAGTCGGTGACCGACCAGCTCCGGCCGCCGTCGTGGGAGGTGAAGACCCGGGCGGTGGCCCCACCGCCGGTGGCGAACCAGGCATGCCGCCCGGACGAGACCAGGCAGGTCCCGCTGGCCGCGAAGGCGAACTCGCCGGGGAGCGCGTCCGGCATCCCGGTGGTCGGCCGGACCCGCCAGGTCCGCCCGCCGTCGCTGGTCGCGAGGATCCGGAACTTCCCGTCGACCGGGTCGGACAGGGCCAGCCCGTGCCGCCGGTCGGAGAACGTCAGGCAGTCGTAGAAGGCCACCGGGTCCTCGTTGCGGAACGTCTCCGTCCAGGTACGGCCACCGTCCGACGTCGCGTACACCCGGGAGTCGGTGCCGTTACCGATGGTGAGCGCGACCGCGTGGCGCGCGTCGGCCGCCTCGATGTCGCGGAACTGCAAGGCGGCCGCCTCGGGCGGCCCGACCGAGGCCCAGTTGCGGCCGCCGTCGACCGTGCGCAGGACGGTGCCGGCCGATCCGGCGGCCCACGCGACCTTGGCGCTGACCGGGGCGAGCCCGCGGAACCGGGCGGTCGACCCGGTGTCGCTGAGCTGCCAGGAGGGCCCCCGCCCGGGGGTGAACCCGGTGCCGGCGACCATGACGAGAGCGAGTGCTGAGATCGACAACTTTCGTTGCAGCGTCATACCCGGGCAACTTACCGTCCGGCCCGGCGATGTGGGGTACGGCACTCGGTCTTGGAGCTGAAACAAGTGGTTACCACAATGTGAGACATGCAGACCCTGACGGAACTCCCCGTGACCGTGGCCATCACGCGCCGTGCTGACCCCGAGCGCGCGGCCGAGATGACCGCCTGGGTCCGGGCGGGTGCGTCTCTCGCCGAGGACTTCCCCGGCTTCCTCGGCACCGGCTGGGTCCGGCCCGAGCCGGGTTCCGCCGAGTGGCACATGCTCTACCGCTTCGCCGACGAGGAGTCGCTGCGCAACTGGGAGGAGTCGGCGCAGCGGCAGTGGTGGCTCTCCTCGGCCGAGGGCTTCGTCGAGCACACCCGCGTCGAGCGGCGGACCGGCATCGAGGGCTGGTTCGACCCGCCGCAGGAGCGCCAGGTCGACGAGCCCGCCGTGGCCGCGCCGCCGGCGCCGCCCGCGCCGCCGCGCTGGAAGCAGGCGGTCACCATCTGGCTCGGCTTCTTCCCGGTCAGCCTGGTCGCGGCGGTCCTGCTCGCCCCGCACCTGCGGGGGCTGAACGTGGTGCTGAGCACGCTGATCAGCACCCTCTGCCTGACCCCGGTGATGACCTACCTGGTCCTGCCGCGGGTCACCAAGGCGCTCCAGCCCTGGCTGCGCCGCTGACGCCCGGCTAGACCGGCACCTCGATCAGTTTGCGGCCCGCCAGGGTCTCCACCCGGACGGCGGACACGTCCGCCGGCGGCACCAGCGCGGCGCCGTCGACGGTGGTGCCGGCCGCCGACGTCGCCGAGACCTGCCAGGTCCCGGCCTCCCGGCGGCTACCGTCCCGCGCCACCACGTAGAGCCGGCACTGCTCGCCCGGCCGGACCCCACCGACCGTGGCCCGGACCCGGACCCAGCCGTCGGCGGGCTGAACCGCCACGGTCATGGTCGTGCCGGTGGTGGCATCCGCGCCGCTCCCGGTGCGGGTGCCGGGTGCGGTGCCGGCCGACGGCATCGGCTGCGGCGCCGCGGAGTTCTCCACCAGGGCACCACCGCCGAGCAGTCCACCGCCCAGCACGGCCGCTCCGGTCACCACGGCCGCGGCCGCCTGGATGGTCCGGCGCTTCAGCCGCGGCCGGGAGCGTTCCTCGCGAGCCTGCCGCAGCGTGCGTTGCAACAGCAGGTCACCGTCCTGCGGTGGCCCGTCGATCAGCGCCTCCGGCGGGAGAGCGCCGAGGGCGGTCTCCATCCGGCGCAGGCCGGCCACGTCGTCGCGGCAGTCTGCGCAGTCCGCCAGGTGCTCTTCGACCGCGTCCTGCTCGGCACGGTCGAGAACCCCGAGAAGGTACGCACCCAGCAGCTCCGAGTCGTGCGGGCTCATCCGGTGGTCCCCTCTGCCGCGACCACCAGCGGACGTGCCGGCTCACCGATCGCCTGCCGTAACCGCCGCAGCGCGTGATAGCTGCGCGACTTGACCGTACCGGCGGGAACACCCAGGTGGGCGGCCGCCTCCTCGACGCTGCGCCCCTCGAAGTAGAGAGCGCGCAGCACGTCGCGGTGCTCGGCGGACAGCTTCTCCAGCGCGCCGAGCAGCACCATCGAATCCACCACCGTGTCCGCGTGGTCACGTTCCACCGGGACGGTGGCGCCGGTCTCGGCCACCTCGGTGGGACGGGCCTGGCGGGCGCGGTGCCGGTCGATGGCGACGTTGCGCGCGATGGTGAACAGGTAACCGCGGACCGAGCCCTTCTCGTCGGCCAGCGCCTCCGGCCGGCGCCAGGCGCGGATCAGCGTCTCCTGCACGACGTCCTCGCCGAGCGAGCGGTCACCCATCAGCCGGGTCGCGTACGCGAGCAGCGCGCCGCCGTGTTCCAGGTAGAGCCGGCGGATCAGATAGTCGTCGCTCGTGCTCTCCCGGGTCGTGCGGCGCTGTGTCAAAGGCTCCTCCCGCCTCGATCCTTCCCGGCGCCGGCGCCGCCGTAATCGCCCTGAAGGGGGACGAACCGGTGGGGGTCACCCGCGGGGAGGAACCCGTGAACCCGGTCGCCCGGCCCGTCGTGGTGGCAGTGAACCCCGGCAGGGGCCGAGAAAACGGGAGGACACCATGAACCGGATCAAGAGCGGAATCGTCGGCGTCGTGGCGGTCGCGGTCGCCGTGGGCGCCAGCCTCTTCGGCGGCGGGCAGGCCGCCCAGGCGGCGAGCTACCGGCAGCACTGCAGTGACTGGAACCAGTCGCGGATCCTGTCCGACGCGGACTCGTGGGGCCGGATCTCCCAGCGGGTCTGCATCGAGTGGGCGCCCTGGGACGACGCGGTCCGGCAGAAGATCGAGACCCGGATCGACTGGCCGTCCCACTACCGCACCTGGAAGAACAGGGCGCTCTACGTCGGCGACCTGCAGCACTGGGTGGACGGGAAGAACCGCGGCCGGCACATCGCCAAGGTCTCCTGCGACAAGGGCTCGTTCGCCTACGCGGGTGACTACGGGAGCTGGCGGATCACCCGCTGCCACACCCCGTGGGCGGACCTGCGCGACGGCACCTACTGGGCCTGGGGCAGGACCTCCTTCGCCTACGACGGCACGTACCGCACGCTCGGCACCTCCGCGCGGTACGGAGTGGAGTTCTCCTAGTACTGCTACGGCGGTTCGTAGCTTCCGAGCGTGCTGAGTCGTTTGCGGTAGTGGGAGTCACGGGATCGTTGAAGGCAGCGGCGGCGGAAG